>JANNWK010000593.1:0-16326 GCA_031408355.1 Myxococcales bacterium | reverse complement strand
CGAGCAGCGCGGTTTCGGCTCCGCCCTCCACGGCGTCGACTAGGGCTCGCACCAGCGCGTCGTGCTTGCCCGAGGCCAAGCCAGCGTCGGCGAGTGCCAAGCGAGCCTGCGGCTCCTTCGGGTTCTGCTTGATAGCAGCCTCCAGCTTGTTCCACGATTCCTTTTCGTCGCCGGCACGCACCATCACATCGTAAATGCGCTCGGTGATGTCCTTGCGTTCGGGGTGACGCCCGCCGATACGCTTGAGCTCGGCCAGCGCGCTCGCATAGTCGCGACGCTCCAGCGCCCGTCCGAAGGAAAGCTCGCTGTCTGGATTCAGTTCGCGCACGCGTTCGGAAAGCTTGTCGGCCAGCGCGCTATCACCTGCCGCGTCGAGCACGGGAATGGCCACTTCGAGCGCGTCAGCGTCATCCTTGAATCGCAGCGCCAGTTGGCGCGCTGAAGCGGCGTAGGCGGCGTACCAGCCGAGCTCGTTGTACATGCGCGTGAGCGAGGCCAGGATCGCCGGTACCTGGGGGAACTCGCCGCCCAGTCGGGTCAAGACCCGAGCCCCCTCCGGCAACCCGCTCTTCTCAGCCTCCCAAAGCGCCAAGGAGAGGCGCGCCGACCATAGACCTGGGTCCCGTTCGGCAGCGCGCTCGTTCAGCTGACGCACTAGATCCTTGCGCTGGCTGGTCCCGAAGATGGGATCGCCGTCGGTGAAGCGCGCGGCCATGGCCAAAGCGATGCCGGTGGCGCGCGCGGGGTCTGCGATCAGGGGTTCGAGCAGCACCGAGGCGACGTCGGCGCCGCCGTCTTCTGCCGCCAGGTTGGCGGCAATGAAACGCACCAGATCATCGTTCGGGTCTCGCACGCCGCGCGCGTTCACATAGGGCACAAGCGCGTTGACGACCAAGCGCTCAGGGCGCGACAGCGAGTAGGGGCGACTGCCTTCGGTGTCGGTTGCCGCCACGAGCGGTCGGCCGTCTCGGTGTAGCAAGCGCAGCTCGGCGTTCGAGTCGGTGAGCTCCACGAGCACGCGGTGGCGGCCTGCGGACAGCGCGACGCCTGCCGCGACTTCTGTCCAGGTTCCCCACTCGCGGACGTCGTGGGCCAGCACCAGCTGGTCGTCGACCCAAATTCTCAGCGCTCGGTGGCCCCAGATCAATACCTCGCTCGGCTGCTCGAGCGTGACGAAGGTTTCAGCGTAGAAGGCGCCGCCCGACTGGGGTTCGACGGCAGAACTTACGCAGCCTGTGCGCTCGGTGGGTACAATTCGGGGTGGCTCGCCCATCCCGGGTTCAATGGGAAAACGCGCCGGCCATGGTCCCGGTGTCTCGGCTGGGAAGGACCTCCGCAGATCGGCGGCGGAGTTGCGCCCGAAGGGCCCCGCGAGCCGCAGGTTCTGGACGCAGCCGTGCTGCTCGGCCCGAAGCGCCGACAGATTTTTTTCGCCGCCAGCATAGGCCTCGGCGTGTGACCAGTCGGCCAGCTCTGCGCGTGCCCGAAAGCCGATTCGACCCGGATCGCGCAGGGCCCTTTGAACGAAGGGCTTCCAGCGCTTCCACAAACCCGGATCGCTTGCGCGGAAGGCAACGGCCTGTCGAGCCGCGTACCAGGCGAACAGCTCGGCCCGCGGATCCTCGCTCTCCCTCGCCGCTTTCACGGCCCGCAGCATGGCCTCCGGAGCTTGCTTCAAGTGGCCATGGGCGAAGTCGTCGATGCCTCGCGCAAGCTCGGCTTTCAGATCCGTCGCGCCCAGTCGGTCGAGCTGCTGGCGAGCCTGTTTGGCCCGCGCGGGACTGCCGTCGGGCGAGAGTAGCTCGCCGAGCAGCCACGCTCCGGTGTGCTTGGGATCCCGGGCGGCTTCGCGCCGCAGTTCGGCCACGCTGGGTGCCTTGGCGGGCGGGCCGTGCTTCGGCTGACAGGCCATGGCAAGCAAGCTCAGGCACGCTGCCGGCAGCAGGCTTCTCGCTAGGGTTAGGCGACGATTATTCATGGCTTCACCAGCAGTCGAGGGCTGAGCGCGGAGTCCGCTTGTTCGCAGAAGCGCTTCCAGGCTTGGTAATCTTTCGGCTCGATCCGTGAGACATGGATGGCGAGGCGACTGCGCACGACCACCTCGCCCCGCAGGCTTTCGACCTTGAGCGAGAAGGAGCCGAAGGCCGACGTGCCCTCAGCGTTCTCGGGCAACGAAGCCAGCTTGGCGCCCGGGGGCAGCTTGATCCGATAGGTGTCTTCCAGAGTCGTGAACGCGATGAGCTCGACGGGCTGGCGGCGTTGCGAAAGGGAGGCGTAGTTGGGCGTGAGCCGAAAACCGGAGGTGACCGGCATGCTCAGCGTGTCGCCCTCGTTTCGGGCGAAGCCCGGCGCGCTCGCGCGCACCTTGATCTTCACCGGTTCTTCCGGGTTGGTAAGATCGGAAGTTTGGATGCCCAGGGGCCCCTCGTTGATCGCAGCGCCCGGGAAATCCCCGGCCAGGTCGCGGGTCATGCGCTCGCGTCGGGTAGCTTCGCCGCTATAAGCGTCGCGCCAGGTGGCGGCGTTATAGCCGGCGGTGGCGTAGTCGACCTCCAGCCGGGCAGCCCCTTTTGCATCTAGGTCGATCGTAAGCTCACGGCGCAGGTAGTTCTTCTCAGGATCTGCCGCTGGGATCCGCGCAAGCTTGGCACGGCCGTCGTTCACCAGCAGCACGACGGCGCCGATGTCCATCTTGGGCAGCTCATAGATGCCCGTGTGCTCCGCGGTGCCGTCGAGGTACAGGTCGAGCGAAGGGACGTAGGCGATCGCGTGATCGAATGGGGCAAAGCTTGCGATTTTCGAGCGAAAGTCGCCGCGCATGCGCGTGCGCGTGACGGCGATCGTCGCCGGGATGCCCAGTTCCTTCAGCAGCGTGACGATCACCGTCGCCTTGTCCTTACAATCGCCCCAGCCACGAGCCACAGTTTGCACGCAGCGGCGTGGCTTGTAGCCGTAGATGCCAAACTCGAGCGCGACATAGCGGGTGTTCCTGGTCACCCAGTCGTACACGGCCTTCACCTTGTCGACCTCGCTCTTCTTGCCAACCGTGATCTTGCGGGCCAGCTTGCGCGTCTCGTCGTCCAGATCGAACTGGTCCTTGATGAGGCCCCAGTACCACCGCCCCAAATCGTCCCAATTCTCGTAGGTCGACACGTGCACGGAGCCCAGCACCTCGGGCCACGGTGGCATGGCTGGTTCGGGCGAAAGCGCTGGCAGGTCTTGGGCCGCGAACCTGTAGATGCGTTCGTTTCCGCTTAGCGCGCTGGTCTGCTTGAGGCCGGGAATGTTTTGGTCAAAATAGAAGGTGCGCGCCTTGGGAGTGATCAGCACGTATTCGGCGTTGGCGACTGGCTCTCCACCCTGCAGCGCGACGATCTCGCCAAAGTAGTTACCGAACTCGTTTCTGGGCGTCACGTCGTCGACGCGGTAGCGCAGCTCCACCACGTCGCCCGGCTCAAGCCGCGGAAACTGCACGTAGAACGTGCGAGCCGAGGTATACATCGCGATCGAAGGATCGTCGGCCGAGCCCTCGCCCGATTCGACGGCTTCGTCGATCTTGCCGTCGGCCCGAAAGATGCGTGCGCCCCGCAGCTGCACGACCTGTCGATCCGCCTCGTAGCTGAAGGCGAACTGACGCCCCGCCGCTGCTGCCGGCTCGGTCAGCGGCTGGAAGACGACCTGGCGGAACTGGCTCGAGAGGCCGTTGTCGAAAACCGTCGTGACCGTGAGATCGCGCAATGTTCGGCGCGGTTGGCCCGCCGCTGCCGCGAAGCGCAGCTTCAGGAACTTGTCTGATGCCCAGGCGTAGGCTTCGTCGGCGCGCGGCCGGGCCGGCTCCAGGTGTTCCAGGTACTCCCGCACCGCCCGGTCCTGCGGGCGGATCCGCAAGATTTCGCGCAGGCTAAGCAGTTGCTCACCAGCGCGGCCGAGCTCGCCCTGGAGCTCTGACAGCGCCCGCAGCGTTCCGACGTCTTCCGGCGCAAGCTCGAGCGAGCGGCGATAGCTGGCCACGGCTCGTTCAGGCTGCCCGAGCGCACGGTAGCCGCGCGCTGCCACACCCAGCGCCCACTGGTTGCCATTGTAGGCGGCCAGCAGTCGTTCGATCCAGCGCTCCGCGTCACTGCGATTGCGGCGCAGGATCGCCAAGTCAATCATCGACGAGAGGTAGGCGCCGTCGTCGAAGCGGCGCATGGCGTAGCGCTCTTCCTGCTCGGAGGCGTCGGTGGCGCGCCCCAGCATGCGCAGCTGGGTGCCGTACATGTTGAGCAGGTTAACCGAGTTTGGTGCGCGACCCACGGCTTGTTCCAACACGCCGAGCGCCGTGCGCGGCAGCCCCGCCATGTTGTACAGCTCGACACGTCCTGCGAGCGCCAGCAGGTCGTCGGGATCCTGAGCCAGCACTCGGTCGAAGATCGGCGAGGCTTCGCGCCAGTTCGGACTGGTTCGGCGATGAATGGCGCGCGCGTTCAGCAGATCCTTCGGCGGCTTGCCGGACTTTTCGGCGAGCGCCTCGGCCTTAGTCAGCCACTCGTGTTGCTTGTTTCGGTCCTCAGCGAGGCGGCTGGCTAGCAGGTAGCGCTCGACGGTCGGCTCCGCTTCGGCGGCGCGCTGGGAGAGGTCTCGCGCCTTGTGTAGCGCCGGGTCGTCGCCGTTCGTGTCGGCCAGGTAGCGCGCGTAAGCTTCAAGGTCGCGAGCGCGTGGGCGTTTGCCCGCGGTCCTTTGCTCGAAGAGCGGGATGGGTCCGAGCGCTAAAGTAGCGGGCTTGGGCGCCGCCGGTTTGGCCACTTTGCCGGCCGGTTCGCGGGAGGCCGGCTTGAGCTGGGCCAGTAGCCTTTCTGACGCTTGCTGGCTGTCAGTGAGGTCGATCGAGCTGGTCAAGCGTGCATCGGGCAGGCCCTTGTCGTCAGCGAGCCGGAGCGAAAGCTCGGGCGCTCGCTCTTCGCCGCAGACCTTCATCAGTAGCGGATTGGGTCCTGGCGACAGGGTCAACTCTACCCCCGCGCGATCGAAATCGTGACCACGATAGGCGGCGTCTACCAGGCTCAGTTGAGCGTTCCAGAACAGCTTGAGGGCGCCGCCTGATCCGACAAACGCACGAATTTTCCGGGTGCCTCGGAGCAGGCTCGGATCTTTCACGAAGGTCAGGGCAAACACGCACACCTTCGTTTCGGGTCGCACGAGGGCGGAAGCGTCGAGCCAGCCGAACGGGAACGCGCGCGCGACGGGGCGGTAGCGCACGGGGCGCTCCTTGCCGCTGTACGCCTTGCCCGGCATGACCGGCTGCAGCAACTCGGCTTCTGGTTCGAACGTGTTGTCCCAGCCGGCCTTGCCCTCGTTGTCGAAGGGGCCGACGACGAGAAAGTTTCCCACGTAGCCGAGCGCTTCGATCTGCTGCGTCGCCGCCTTCTGGTCGCCGCGGCGGGCACGCGCGAACGCAGACAGGATGCCGGCGTAGGCGCGCGCATCAGCGCCGAGTTTGCGGTTGCTCGCGGCGCCGAGCAGCGCCTCCTCGATATGCTCAGCTTCGGCGCGATCCCAAAGGCCCCACACGCGGTCGAGCGCTGCGTAGGCTTCCGGCCCGTCCGAGAGGTCGAGCGTCGCAAGGGCGCGCAGCAGATCCGGGTGAAATACCCCAGGCACGGCTCGCGCCTCTCTGCCGGTCACCAAAAATGTTAGGCCAAGGGCGACTACCAGGAGACAGCGCCTCAGCCTGCCCCTGGCTGCGTTTATCGGACCAGATGTCATGACGGGGGGCCGAGCGTACGGGGCCTTTCCGCCGAGCGCACGCCTCCGCCGGCACGATCTCGCTTGGCGCTTGGCAGAGGCCTTGAGCGGCTCCGCCCGGCCGTTCGCCTGGTCACCGTCCGGTCATGCCCCTCGCAACCGTCCTTGCTGATGCGGCCGCTGTCATATACAAGTGGTGACTCAGGTTTTTCGGCTCGAATGCTTGAACGTCTCACCACAGAGCGTTCAAACCTACAGCAAACAAGGAAACGCGCGGATGGTCCCCGACTCTACAAACGGGGGCCTGCGGAGGCTCTGATGGTCAACCCGCAGATGGTGATGTACGAGGAGGAGTTCACTCAGATCCAGACGGTCGTAGACCGCCTGGTGCGCGAGGCGAACGCCAAGGTCGTATTCATCGTCGACAAGAATGGTCAGCTCATCGCGGCGAGCGGTGACGTGGACAACATCGATACGACGTCGCTCGCCTCGCTCACCGCCGGCAACATCGCCGCCACGGGCGGCATCGCCAAGCTGCTACGCGAGAACGAGTTCGCGACGCAGTTTCACGAGGGCGAGAACGCGAACATCCACATTCAGCTGGTGGGGAACCGCGTTATTCTCGTCGTGATCTTCGACTCCAAGTCCAGCTTGGGGCTCGTTCGCTTGCGTGTGCGCAAGTCAACTGACGAGCTTAACCGGATCTTCGAGGCTCTCTTGAGCAAGGTTCAGGAGCCGGGCGGAGATTCCCCGTTCGCCGAAATCACGGACGAGGACATCGACAATCTTTTCAATGACTGAAGGACGCGGGCGATGAGCTTCATCAACTACATGGCCCGGGAGATCAACTGTAAGATCGTCTATTACGGTCCCGGTCTCTGTGGGAAGACCACGAATCTTCAGTACATTTACGAGCGCACCAACCCCGACGCAAAGGGGAAGATGATCAGCCTGGCGACGGAGACGGAGCGCACGCTGTTCTTCGACTTCCTGCCCATCTCGCTCGGTGAGATCCGCGGCTTCAAGACGCGCTTTCACCTGTACACGGTGCCAGGTCAGGTCTTTTACGACGCGAGCCGCAAGTTGATCTTGAAAGGCGTCGATGGCGTCATTTTCGTCGCGGACTCGCAGCTGGAGCGGCTTGAGGCCAACCAGGAGAGCGTTGAGAACCTGCGCACCAACTTGGCGGAGCAGGGCTACTCGCTGGAAAAGCTGCCCTACGTCATCCAGTACAACAAACGCGATCTGCCGAACGTCGTTTCCGTGGAAGAGCTGCGACCGCTGATCAATCCCACGAACGTGCCGGACTATGAAGCCAATGCGCGGGCTGGCGTGGGCGTGTTCGATACGCTCAAGGCGGTCAGCAAGTTGGTTCTCAACGAGCTGAAGCGCGGCGGGTGACGCTCGGCGGGGGCTGGGGCCGGCGCCGCGACGCCAAGCCACAGGGCGCTCCGCCCACCCTGACACGCCAGAAGCTGGAGCAACTGGCGCTTGGCTATCTGAATCGTTTCGATTGCACGGCCAGCAAGCTGTCGCGGCAACTTGCCGCACGCGTCGCGAAGCTTGGCGGCCATCCGGAGTCGGCAGACTGGATCGCCGAGCTGGTCGTGCGCTACCAGGGCTCTGGCCTGCTCGACGATGCGCGCTTCGCCCGCAACCTCTCGTCGCAGCTCGCAGCGCGTGGCAAGTCGGCTCGCGCCATCTCCCAGAAGCTCGCCGCCCGGGGCGTGCCCGGAGAGGTCACGAGCGAGCTTCTGAACGCGCGGCGAACCGCGGAGCCTGAGGCTGAGTTGGCTGCCGCGTTGGCCTACGTGCGCCGCCGCCGACTCGGCCCATTCCGGGCTCCTGAAGCGCGCGCCGAGAATCGGCAGCGCGATCTGGCGTCGGTAGCCCGACAGGGCTTCAGCTTTGAGATCGCGAAGCGCGCGCTGGGCTCCGGGGAAGAAGACGGGAGTGAGGACTTGTGAGCGTGGTCGCTCTGGTGCCCGCGACGGAATATTCTCGTCGCGGCGCAGCTGAGCCGATCTGCCAGGCTTGATCCACCTTAGGGAGATACGTGGTTGCGCCGTTGCGCCGTTACGCGCTGGATCCCATGCAAGCAAACTGGACTCTCGGTGGGTGGATGCCGCAGCGGCGACTGTTGTGGGTTTGGTTGAGCGCGCTCTTCTGCCTGGGCTTGGGCAGTGGCTGCACCGGCACGCTGGAAGCACCCTCCTCTTCCTCGTCGGGGCCGCCTGTACCCAGCAAGACCCTCATCTGCCCGACGGGGCTTAGCGCCTGCAAGGGCGCGTGTGTTGACCTCAGCTCGGCGAGCGAGCACTGCGGCAGCTGTGAGACAACGTGCACGGCGCCCGCCGTGTGCGCCAGCGGTTCCTGCGACACCAAGTGCGCAGAGGGTTTCGAGAAGTGCGGGGAAGCCTGCAGCAACTTGGCGATGGACGCCGCGCATTGCGGCAGTTGCGACAAGGCCTGCGAGAGCGGGCAGCCTTGCTTCGGTGGTGTTTGTGGGTGCCCGGAAGAGGTGCTGTTCTGTCAGGGGCAGTGCTTCGATCCCAAGGCGGACCAGCAGAACTGCGGCAGCTGCGGGGGCGCTTGCTTGGCGGGAGCGGGTTGCGTCGACGGCACCTGCCAGTGCCGCTCGGGCGAAACGCTGTGCGGCGGCGAGTGTTCGGACCTGAACACGCCAAAGCACTGTGGCAGCTGCGACAAGGCCTGCGCGGTCGGGGAAATCTGCGCTGCGGGCGCGTGTATCCCGAGCAGCCAAGCTTGTCCCGGCACGCTGTCTCGTTGCGGCGACGCCTGCGTCGAGCTCCAGACCAGCGCGAGCGCCTGCGGCAGCTGCGGCAGCGCTTGTCTCGCGGCTCAGGCCTGCGTCAATGGCGTGTGCGCGTGCCCGGCCGGCAAGACGCTCTGCGGCAACAATTGCGTGGATCTGAACAGCAGCGCTCTGCACTGCGGCAGCTGTGCGAAGACCTGCTCGGCGGGCCAGTCTTGCCAGGCGGGCGAATGCAAGTGTGCGGCCGTAGGCGCGCTGGTTTGCGACAACGCCTGCGCTGATCCTCTGTCCGACATCAACCACTGCGGAAACTGCGAGACCAAGTGCCTGGGCGGGTTGCCCTGCACGGAGGGCAAGTGTGAGTGCCCCGCGGGTGAGACGCTGTGCGCCGGCAAGTGCGTGAGCACCGACTCGACGGCGGAACACTGCGGTGGCTGCGGCCTGCCCTGTCCAGCTGGCGAATCCTGTCTGGCCGGCAAGTGCTCGGGTGCGATTGGCGACGCCTGCACCAGCACGCTGGCGGTCGGCATCAGCATCCGGGAGATCGCGGTTTATCAGGCCGGGAAAGTGCCGATCATGCTGGATGGGGAGAGCGTGCCTGAACAGGAGCTCGTGACCGACCTTGTCGAGGGCAAGAGCGCCCGCGTGCGCGTGTTCGTCGACCTCGAGAGCGGTTGGGTCGACCGTATCGTGTCGGGGCGGCTGCTGCTCGCGAACGGCGAGGATACGCCGAGCTACTTCTCAAAGCGCACGGTATCGCAGGCTTCGACCGACAACAGCTTCGCGACGACCTTCAACTTTGACGTCAAGGCCGAGGACATCACGGCCGAGACCCGCTACGCCGTCGAGATCGTGGAGTGCGACGGCGCACCAGCAGGCGCCGCGGGCAAACCGCGTTACCCAGTCAGCGACAACGAGCCGCTGCCCACCCGCAAGACTGGCGTGCTCAAGCTCCGCTTCATCCCGTTCAACGCCAACGGGCGCACTGCTGGCTCCGACCAGGCCAGGCTGGATGTTTACCGCCAGTATTTGGAGGCCATGTATCCGGTCACAAAGGTTGAGTACACGGTGGGTGCGGTGCTCGATATCTCCCAGACCATCTCGCCGCAGGGCAACGGCTGGGGCGACGCGCTCGACGAGCTTTCGGCCCTCCACGAGAACGACGACGCTCCGTCCGATCTCTACTACTACGGCCTTTTCGAGCCGACCGACGAGATTGGTCAGTACTGCGGGGGAGGTTGCACGGCGGGCATCGGCTTCGTCACGGGCACCGAGTCCTTCGCGCGTCACCAGCGCGTATCCTTCGGGCTTTCCTATGGAGACACCGGAAAATCGACCTCATCCTCGTCGAACGAAACGATGGCGCACGAGGTCGGGCACAACCACGGCCTCGATCACTCTCCCTGCGGCGGCGCCGGGGGCGCGGACGCCAACTACCCTTACGCGGGAGCGAAGATCGGTTGGTGGGGTTACCAGGCTCCCGAAAAGCTGCACAGTCCCACGGTCGCGACCGACATCATGGCCTATTGCGACGATCAATGGGTCAGCGACTACGTTTACCGCAGCATGATTGAACGCGTCGCTCTACTGAACGGTGCCCAGCAGCAGCTGGCGCCGACTGGCGGCATGCAGCATTTCCTCTTCCTGCTCACGGACGTGACAGGTCCGCGCTGGGGCGTCACGCGCAAGGCGCCGCGCTATCCCAGCGGCCAAGCCGAGGGAGCGCTGATCCTCGACGCCACGGGCCGCGTGCTTACCAGCGTTACCGTCTACCGCACGGCAATGGATCATTTGGGCGGTTCGGTGCTGCTCGTTCCGCTGCCCGAGCCAGGTTGGCACGCCGTGCAAGTCGCGGGCGCGGTGCCGCTCAGCTTCGGGGCGCTCACGTCGAGTCAGCCCTGAACTAAGACCGAAGTCCTGATGACCGGAGCGCGAGCAGCTCGCCCGTGCGGCTGTCGTCGCGCGACCTGCTCAAGCTCCTACACGCCGGATTGCCCGGGGAGCTAACCGATTGAGCTGGCAAAGACCGCGAGACCACCCGGCGAGGTCGAGGAGACCCGCGTAGTCGAACGTTGACCGCTCAGCGAGCGTCTGGGACGGGATGGCGCGCGCCCTACGATGTCGCAAGGGCGACTAAATGTCCCTAGGAGTATCGCGGGTGCGCTGACCAAACCTGCCGCTGTCGCAGCTGCGACCATCGAATTGCGCCACCAAATTGGTCGCGAGTGCGACAGCGTGAGGTCGCGCGATCGGCGCTGCGAAATCATTGATGAAAGTTCGTCGCATGGGCGACATCGAAGGGCGAGCCACTGAAGCTCTAGAACGATCCCGTTAGCGCGAGGTTGCCAGCGCTGGGCTCGCGCACTGAACCGGCGGACAGCACGAGGTACAGGCCAGCCCCGACGCCCGCGGCTCCCACGACGAGGCCAGCCGTCGTCACGATACCGAGTAGCTTGCCGTTCTCGGCGGCGTCGAGGCCTTGGGCATCGCAGCGCTTCGCGGCGTCGCAGTGCTCGTTCACGACACCCCTGGCCTGCAGCACGAATGCGCCGGCTATGCCGGCCGTAACGAAGCCCGCCACGCCAGCGCCCGCGATGACGTAGCCGAGCGTCGAGCTTGCTTGCGGAGGCCGCGGCGGCGCGGGTGCGACGCTCGGTTGTGACGCGACCGGCTCTGCTGCGAGCTCGGGCGGCCCCGGCTGCACCTCCAAGGTCTGGTACTCGCGCTCGCGGAGCAGAACCCGGAATTCACGGTCGGCGTGACCCGGAGCGCTCGCGACGACCACGTGAGAGCCCGGATCCAGTGGCAACGGCGTGCCCAGGCTGGCCGAACCCAGCTCGACTCCGTCGCGCGCTACGCGGCTGCCTTCAGGCGCCGTCGCGGCCAACCGAACCCTGAGCTTCGGCAGGCGAGGCTCGAGCGCCTTCGCCCGCGCCGCCGCTGGCGCGCGGCGCTTGTCGGCTTCGGGCAGGCGCTGGGCGACTTCGTCAAAGAGCGTCCAGGCTTGCGCTAGATGCCCGAGGCGTTCTTCGCAGTCTGCAAGGTTGAAGAGAGTCCCCACTGCGGGATCAAGCCGGTTGCTCTCGCGGAACTTGGCGCAGGCCCCGCCGGTGTCGCCGGCATCGGACAGCGCGCGTCCCTCGCGAAACAGGGCTTCGGCCGCCGCGGCATCTTTGCCTTGTGCAAGAGCGGGGGCGCTCCAAACCAGGCTGGCCAGGAGCGCGAGCGCTGAAAGGTGAACGCGGAGCGGGCTCCGGCGTCGACGCGCCTCAATGCCGGTTGTCAAAAATATTCTCCTGCTTGGAGGTGGGTTTGGTTTCTGTTCGAGCTGGCAGCTTCGGACTTCGCTTGGACGGGCCTGGCTTCAACGGCAGCGCCGCGCTGGAAGCAGCGGAGAGCACCGGCGCGGGCTCAGGCAGCGCTTCTCGCGGCACGTGAGCAGCAGCCGGTGGTCGGAGTGGTTCTGCTGGGATGCCGGAGACCGCCCGAGACGGCGCCTCGCCTGCGCCGAGGGGCGCTCGCCCCAGCGCGACCGCCGCTACCCCGCCGCACACGCCGAGCCCCGCCAGTACCAGCAACAGAGTTCGTGAGCGCTTTTGCGGCACTGACTCGCGAGCGCTGCGCGCCAGTGCCTGCACGCTGGCGAAGGTGCCGCCGGACGAGCCCGTAACTGCGACAGCGATCTGCGGAGCCACGAGCGTCGCATCGTCGCCAAAGCTGGGCGAACTCGCCAAGCCCGGCGCAGCGACTGGCGCGCCTTCGCTCGCTGGGGTGAACGGGCGGCTGACCGCGAAGGGGCCGGAGTGCTGCGCCTTGGAGCTCAGCGGATAGCTAGGAAAGTCGATGCCCGGCGCCGCCGCGCGCAGGGCGGCCCGCATGCTCGGCGCGTCGGCGAAGCGCTCGCTCTGCTCAAACGCCAAGGCTCGATCGACGATCTCGGCGATCCAATCGGGGCTCGCGGGCGCCACTTCTTGGAGCCGTGGCGCCTTGGTGGTCGCTGCTCGGACGAGCTGTTCTTGAAGCGCTTCACACTCGTGTACGAAGCGTCCGCTTAGCAACGTAAACAAGGTCGCGCCCACCGCCCAGATGTCGGTGCGACCGTCCACCTCCTTCCAGCGACCGAGGGCCTGCTCCGGTGCCATGAAGGCGGGTGTGCCAAGCAGCGACCCCACCTGCGTTGAAGCGCTGCTGTCGCCGGCGGCTTCGCGCAGTCGGGCGATCCCAAAATCCAGCACCTTGATACGACCCTCCGAGGTGAGCAGCACGTTGTCGGGCTTGAGATCACGGTGCACGATCTGTGCGGCGTGCGCGGCTGAAAGCACGTCGAGTAGCTGGTCCGCCAGGAGCGCCACTTCGTGAGCTGAGAAGACCCCATCGCGATCCAGACGGGCGCCCAGCGACTCGCCCTCGAGCAGCTCCATCACCAAGAAGGGCGCGCCGTCCTCGGTGATGTCGTCGTCGAGCACCTTGACGCTTCCGGGGTGCGCCACCGCGTTGCCGACGTAGCCCTCGCGCAAGAAGCGCGCGGTGACGTCCTGACTGACCGCGACCTCCGGGTGCAGCATCTTGATCGCCACGCGGCTGCGGTTGCGGTGGGTGGCCGCATACACGGTAGCCATGCCACCAACCCCAAGCACCGAATCGAGGCGCCACTTCCCCTTGAGGACTTTCCCCACCCGCGCTTGCGCGCGCTCGTTGACGTCTTCCCGCACGGTCATGGAGTCTCTAGAGTCTCTAACTTACGCTGGAGCTGATTCTGCCCTCCTTCCAAACGCACGGCATGAGTCAAATGTTTACTTCGATAAGCCTTAAGAAGCTCACTTTTGCCTACAGTCGCGCTAACGTGTTCGTTGTTCGGACCGCGCTAGGGAAGGGCCCAGCGCGTCCCGGCGTAGACCCACGGCTAGCCATAACCGTGAGAAAGTGAGACGTGATGCAGATCAAACCGAACAAGTCCTGGTGGTTACTGGGTGTGGGTGTGCTGCTCGGTGCGGGCGTCGCTTATGCGGCGGATCCCCGCTACGACGAAGCCGACGCCACCATCAACAAGGCCGTGGCCTTGCTCAATGCCATTCAGGTTCCGAACGAGAAGCCAGGGCCCGCCTTCCAGCGCAAGAAAGCCGTGCGTGCGCTTGAGCGCGCCAAGATCCGTATCGCCTGCGCCAAGCAAGCGACCGATAACGGAACGCGTGGTTGCCCGGCCGCGAAGGCTGCGTTCGATGACAACGACGACGACAAGGCGCCTCCGGCCCCCCCAGCGCCCCCGGCGCCTCCAGCGCCCCCGAAGCCAGCTCCCTGAGGATCCTCGGGCTGGCTCGCTCGGCGCGCCCTTGAGGGAACGTTGAATCTTGCGAACGCAAACTCTCCTCCTTGGTCTGATAGCCCTCGGCCTTACGGCCACGGCGGTGCCCGGCTGCCTGGTATCGTTCGAGGGCTACCGGGCCTTGGCGGAGGGCGGTGCGAGCGGTGTGGCGGCACGCGCCGGAGCCGCTTCGGGCGGCAACGGTTTGGGCGGCACCGGTAGTGCGGGCATGGCCAGTCAGGGGGGCAGCGACGGTGGCCGTGACGGTACGGCGGGGAGCGGCGACGCGGGTGAGGCGAGCGGCGGTTCCAGCGTCGAAGGCGGTACTGCAGGTGTCGGCGGCTCAGTCGGCGGAGGCACGGCCGGCAGCGCCGGAGCTGGCGGCAATGGCCCGATAACCTGTCCGGTCAATCTCGAGGGTCCTCCCATGATCGAGATCCCGAAGCCCCAGGGTGGCGTGTTCTGCATGGATCGCACGGAGGTGCCGAACGAAGACTACGCCGTGTTCTTAGCCAGCTCGCCCAGCAGCGCGGGACAGGCCGCCAGCTGCAGCTGGAACACTTCGTTCCTCCCGGACACCAGCGCCAGCTGCGCCACCGAGCTCGGCAGGTACGATCCGATAGCTCGCCCGCGCTCGCCCGTCTCGTGCGTCGATTGGTGCGACGCCAAACGCTACTGTGAGTGGGCGGGCAAGCGACTGTGCGGCGCCATCGCCGGCGGTCCGAATCCGCCAAGCAGCTTCGCTAGCCCGAACGAGAGCCAATGGTTCCGCGCCTGCACCCACGCGGGGGACACAAAGTTTCCCTACGGGGACAGCTACCAAGCCGGCTACTGCGTTGGGCTCGACAACTCGGGGATCCACCCGGACTCGGTGGCGAACGCGCCGGCTTGCGAGGGCGGCTACGACGGCCTGTTCGATATGAGCGGCAACGTCGCCGAGTGGGAGGATTCGTGTTCGGCCAGCGCGGGCGCGAGCGACGCTTGCCTCATCCGCGGCGGCTCGATGCTCGACGCTGAGTCGGTGCCTCCGACGCTGCTTTGCAACTCCTCGGCCGGCAACGACGCGACCCCTAGCCCAGCCACCAGCGCGCGCAATACGCGCGATGAACTCATCGGTTTGCGCTGCTGCTTGGACCTGTAGCAGCGCGCGACGCCAGCTCAGACCTTAGCGCAGCGGATCCGCCTTGATCTCGGCGTCCCAGGTGTTCATCGCCTGCTTGAGCTGGCTGGCCAGCGCGGGGTTGGCGGCTCGAACGTCGGTGCTCTCGCCGGGGTCGGCCTCCAGATCGAACAGAAATTCGCTGTCGTTGACGTTCGCGTATCCCTCCTGGGTCGACGCCGCCTTGAACTTCCACTTGCCTTCGCGGTACGCGCCAGGGGTCTTGTTGTCGCCGCGGTAGTAGAGGTAGCGGAAGGGCTCAGCGTTTGGCTCGCGCGGCCCCTCGCCACGCAGCAACGGCCCAAGATCAAGCCCGTCGATCACTCGATCGGCGGGTAACGGGGCTCCGCCCAGGGCTGCCAGCGTTGGCAACCAGTCCATCATGATGGCGGGGCTGGTTTCCACGGCCCCGCGCCTCACGCCCGGGCCCCACACGATCATGGGCACGCGAAAGCCGCCCTCGAACGTGGAGTTCTTGCCATTTCGGAGCGGTCCCTGGCTACCGCCGTTGCGGCCCTGGGTGAGCCAGGGCCCGTTGTCGCTGGTGAAGAACACGTAGGTGTTGTCCGCGATGCCGAGAGCCTCGATCTCACCCATGAGCTCATTGATGCTCCAGTCGAGCTCACTCACCACGTCCGCGAATAGGCCGCAGGACTTGTCCGCTGCAAGCTCGTCGCAGCTGGGGTTCGTGCCGGCAAAAGCGTCCGAAACGGCCAGCGGCACATGCGGGAAGTTGTTGGTGTACTGGATATAGAAGGGTTCGCCGGCGTCGTGAGCCGCGTTCATCCGCTCCTTGATCTCTCGGGTGTACTCGCTGGTGAGGTTCTTCTGGTCGACGGCGCCAGCAAGCACCCGGAGCTCGGTTTCGTTCTGCATCAAGGGCAGCGGCTTCATGTCGTTGCTGTAGGGAAGCCCCCAAAAGTAGTCAAAGCCCTGCTTGGTTGGGAGGTAGGGCGCGTTGTGCCCTAGGTGCCACTTGCCAATGAGCGAGGTCCGATAGCCAGCCCCCTTGAGCACCTCGGCGATGGTGACCTGCTCCGGCCCCATACCTTCAGTGTCGTCGGGGAAGTACACGGCGCTCGTTCCAGGCAGCACCTGCCGCCCACCGAGCCGACCCGTGAGCAGCGTCGCTCGCGATGGCGTGCAGATGCCATTGCCAGAATAGAACTGCGTGAAGCGCACCCCCTCACTCGCGATTCGATCAAGATTCGGCGTCGCGATGCTGGTCGACCCGTACGAACCTAAATCGCCGTAGCCAAGGTCATCCACGAACACGAACAGGATGTTCGGGGGACCGCTCGGGCCGGCGCCGGCCGTGCCGCCAGCGCCACCGGCTTGCGCGGTCGTACCGGCGTTCCCAGCGGC
>JANNWK010000592.1:0-6792 GCA_031408355.1 Myxococcales bacterium | reverse complement strand
CGCACGCATTGGTCCGTGAGGATGGGCTGGATGTCTCGGAAGAAATCGACGGGCACGTCGTCTGCCGGAAGCCCGCCTCCCGAACCGCCACCACCGCCAACTCCAGCGTTGGCCCCGGTCGCGCCACTACCGGCGGCATTGCCCGCGCCGCCGCTGCCGCCATGGCTGGCGTTCGCGGTGCCCGAACCCGGCCGATCCCCGCCGCAACCGGCTAAAAGCATCGCAAAAGCGAGCAGCAGAGGTTTCGGGTTGCCGGCACAAAGGCCGCGGTTCGTCAGGGGTTGAATTGGCAAGATACGTCCCAAAAAACGGGCAGAAACCCAGCGCTCGCGTGCAGAACGTGATGGGGCCTCAACGATCAATCACACGGTCGGCCATTTTCTGGCTTCGCGGGCCCGTTCCGAACTTCGCCGATAAGGAAATAGCTCTGACCGCGACCAGAAAAAGCTACCACTCGACGGGTCCGACCGGGAATGGACGGAACGCGCAAACATATGGACGAATCGCTGGTCGAGGTGAACCAATGGTACCTTTGTTGGCGTTGCACACGGAGACGAGCAGAGTGTTGTGCGGCTGGTCGCGTAGTTCATCTGCCGCCCCGTCTTGAAGTAACCGCCCGCACTGCCGGCAATGCCCCACGGGATGTTCTTGTAGGTGTGGGTGTTACCGGCGCCGAGCTCGTTGCCCCAGAGCACCAAGCCGTTGTCGAGCATGCGGCTTCCTTCCGGATCCTGCGCAGCGGTCGCGCAAGATCGACGAGGTTCGCATCTACGGCACGGCCCTCAAGGCCAGCGACGTCGCTGCGAGCCAAGCCTTTGGGCCTGACAAGGTCTTTCCGTAAAGCTTACTCGACGACAACGGTCACGGGCGAGCAGGCGAGACCAAAGCTGTCGATCGCGCCGGCGCCGAACGGACGCTGGGACACCGCAACTTGGCCGTTGGCGCATGACATGGCGGCAAAGGGTGAGCCGCCGGTGCCACCTATCAGGCTCGTGTCCGTAGCGGTGCCAATCACGAGCGGATAGTTTGGTCCTGCACCCACGCTGAGTGGAGCGCACTTGAATGAAAGACCGTCCACGAAGCCACCGCTGCGGCCCTGAAACCCAACCACCACCTGATTGGCTGGGCATAGCCCGGCCTGGGCCGTGGCCTGTGCCCCGGGCCGCACGGGCAACGACCCTGCCTGGGTCGTGGTGATCGCGTAGGGAGCCTTCGCCTGCATCGTGAGCGTGGCGCAGACACCCGACACGCTGCGCAGGTAGGTTTGGTCCGCGCCGATGGTGCCGTTGAATCCGATCAAGACTTGTCCTTGGGGACAGGCGTCGTCGTAGCCGGTGCCTCCGACGCTTGGCTCAGCGCGGGCCGTGGCGTTCTTGGTGGCGCTGATATTGAGTCTGGTTGGCCCGGGCGTGGCGGGCATGCCCCCCGTGCCCGCGTTGCCCCCCACGCCCGCGTTGCCACCTGCGCCAACGCTGCCTCCTGCGCCCGCAGCGCTCAACGAACCGCCGGCGCCTGCGCTCCCCGAAAGACCGCCCCCACCCCCCGAGCTCTTCCCGCCTTTGCCCGCCATGCCCCCGGCCACGGCGTCGCTGCCGGCGCTCGTTTGAGCGCCTGCGTCCGCTGCGCTGCCGCCCGCTGTTTCCGCACCGCCGCTGCCGCCAGACACCTCGATGGCCGACTGCTCCAGCGTGGGCTCAATGCCTGTGGCGCAGCTCAACACCGAGGCCACCACACACCAAGCTCCCGCGCGGACCGGCATCATTGAACTCTCAGTGTAGCCCTATTCACATGCCGCACCACAGGCATGACGCGATGGTGCCAGTACGAAGCTGTCAGCTATCTGGCGCGTCTCGCGCAGCTGGCGCGTCTCGCGCGTGGGGTGCCTGGCTCAATGCAGCGCGGCGAGAATCGGAGCAGGATCCTTGCCAAGGCCTTCCACGCGAGCCAGGAACTGCCCGTTCTCGTCCAGCAGGATGATGGCTGAAGTGTGGAAGTACGCGCCCGTTTCTAGCTTGCGGTAGCGGATGCCGAGCACGGCCGCAAGCTCCCGGGCGGAGTCTTCCGGGGCGCTCGCGAGCTTGAAGCGCGCTGCATCCAGCCCATGCTCGGTCATGAATTGCGTGAGCTTCTCAGGCGTATCGCGCGGGGCGTCGAAGCTCACCATGAGCACCCGAACTCGCGCTTTGGCCGCGGCCGGCAGGAGCTTCTCAATCCGTTTGATATCGCTGGTGAGCAGCGGGCAGGCGTTGGGGCAACTGCCGTAAAACATGGTGATCATCAACGGGTGCCCCCTGAACACGTCGAGTGGCATCGGCTTCGCCTCGTGTCCCGTCAAGGTCAGCTCCAGATCGTAAACTGAACCCTTGAAACCCGGCGGCGCCCAAGCGCTCGCAGGCAGCGCGCTAGCGACGGGTGCGAGCGAGGCCGGCGCAGCCGGGGACGTGCCCTTCGGGCGGGTCTCGGCTGCTGGATCTCCGCCCCTGCCGCTACAGGCCAACCCGGTGGAGAGGGCGAGCAGAGTCAGGGTCAGGAGCACGGCGGGGCGCTTCATGGCGAGGTCACCTCACTGAGGGCGCACCGGAAGCCGAGTCGAGCCGTCGCGTAACGCGCCTCGAGCGAGCTACGGAAGGCGATGCGCATGAACGCCGCATAGTCGGAGGGGTCTTGGGCGTTCGCGCCCGAGCCTCCGCAAAACTGCTTGTTGTCGGACTCGCCCTTTTCCCGCGAGTCCGCGGTCACCAGGCTGGCGCCGAAGTCGTAGACCCACTCCCAAACGAGCCCATGCAGATCCTGAACACGCCAGTAGTTGGGCTTCTCGCGACCAACGTCCGCCAACACGCCCTGATTGGCGGGCTCGCTGTACCACGTGAGGATGCGCTCACGCCAAGCAGGATCTGCGCTGCCATCCGCCGCTGTGGCGCTAGCCAGGGCGGCGACCTCCCACTCGGCTTCCGTGGGCAGACGCGCGCCGCGCGCCGCGCAGTAGGCCTTCGCCGCGAACCAGCTCACCTCCGAGACGGGTTGCCTCGGTCGCGCTTGGCCGAGGCTCTGGGGTGTCGACCAGTGAGAGAGGTAGGTCTCGTCGGCGAAGATGGACTTGATCCCGTCGCGCCGCCACTGCGGGCGCTTGACCACGAAGGCGAGAAACTGCGCGTTCGTTACGGGGCGCACGTCCAGCCAGAAACGCGCAACATTCACGGCGCGCTCGGCCGGGTCTGCCGGATAGAGCGGGCGGTAGACGGCAGGCCCCACTTCCACCATCCCGCGCGGCGGAGCTGGCTTGACCACGGCGAACGCCAGCTCCGTACTGACGCAACAAGCGAGCGCTGCGCCGGCTGCAGCCACGGCCAGCGTCCGACGTCGAGTGTGGCTCACAAACCCGCCCCAGGCGGGCGCGGTGTGCGAGCCCGAACCCTGGCCACATCAGCCGTGCTCACCGTGCCAAGGTCGTTGCCCCACGCGTTGTAGACGTACGTCAGAATGTTGGCTAGTTCGTCGTCGTTCATGTGACTCCAGGGAGGCATCGTGGAGTTGTACAGAACGCCGTTCACCTTGATGGGACCGGACAACCCGTTCAGCAAGATGCCAATGATCTTGTCCTTGTTGCTGCGGTCCATGAAGTTGGTGCCAGCGAGCGGCGGAAATGTGTCTTTCAAGCCGAGCCCCGTGGCCTGGTGGCACGACGAGCAGGTGCCCGCGAAGAGGCTCTGCCCAGCGGCGATTTGCTGCTCCCGGGTGAGCTGGCCGGCAGCCTCGGCCGCCGTTGCCAGATCCACGGCGCCCGAAGGCTCCGCCTTCTCGCTGAGGTAAACGGAGTCGACCTCCTTGCCACTGTAGATGCCCTTGTCCTCGGCGCCTTGCACCTTGAGCATGCCCAAGGCTCCCTTGTTGAACGCGCGAAACAACGAATGGTCGACGAGCAAGTAGGTGCCCGGCACCTCCATTTTGAAATCGGCGATGGTGGCCCCGCCGGCGGGCACCATCGTGGTCTGCACGTTCTCCTGGTACTTCGAACCCCCCTCCGTGTAGACACGGTCGAAGATTTCCCCGATCACGTGGAAACTCGAGGTGAGGTTCGGGCCGCCTACGCCGAAGTACACCCGCACTTCGTCGCCCACATTGGCTGTAAGTGCCTTGTCCCCAAGCAGCGCGGCCTCAGAGCCGTTGAAGAGCACATAGGTCGGGTTTTCATCGATGCCCTTCTGCAGATCGAAGGGTTGGAGCCCCTTCTGGTGGTATTTACCCACCGTGTAGAAGTCACCCTGCATCACGTAGTACTCGCGATCCACCGGAGGCATACCCTCAGGCGGTTCGACCAAGATCATGCCGTACATGCCATTGGCCACGTGCATGGGAACCGGCGCCGTCGCGCAGTGATATACGAATAGGCCCGGGTTCAACGCGCGGAAGCTGAAGCGTGAGGCATGCCCGGGCGCCGTGAAGCTCGAGGTTGCGCCGCCGCCTGGCCCCGTGACGGCGTGCAGATCGATGTTGTGGGGCATCTTGCTGCCAGGGTCGTTCTGGAGATGAAACTCCACGATATCTCCCTGCCGAACCCGAATGAAGCTGCCCGGCACCGTACCGCCGAACGTCCAGAACGTGTAGCTGACCCCTTCCGAGATCGGCAGCGTGAGCTCCTTGACGGTGAGCTTGACGATCACGTGAGCCGGCTTGTTGCGATTGGTTGCGGGCGGCACGTTGGGCGGCGCTGTCAGCTGAGCGATGATGGGTTCCCCGCTCGGTGTGCTGGTGACGTCGTAGCGGGGCGCCTGGGCTGGCGCCGCCGCATAAGGGACCCGCTTGGTCGGCTTCTGTCCGCACCCGCCAGCCATGGCCGCGAGTAGAGCAAGCCCAGCGAAGCGTCGTATGAGTTGGTTCACGCTGCGCCGTCAAAGCAGGCGGCGTGCCAGTCCTCCAAACGCGCGCAAATCTCGCTAGACCGAGCGCCCGAGTCCGCGCATTTTGCGCGAGCCGCCGAATCTGCGCGGCCCGGGCCGCCAACGTCGCGGCGTAAAACGCCACGCAGCGCCGCTTTGCTTCACGGCTCCTCGACTCGAACGAAGCCACGCTTGGCAAACAGAAAGGCTTGGTCGCTACCATCGAGCGGGCCGATCTCGACCAACTGGAGCTCGACCCCAAGGCGCGCTGGAGCCGCTCGCGCATGTTCCTGATGCACGCGCCCTTCGAACACTACGTCGCAGAGCCCTATGTCCACGTCGGTACCAGCGACGTGGCTCCCGGCGGCCCCGCTGCTCCGGCGAAGTTCCACAAGTATCGGGTTCTTCTCCTCGTCGAGTACACCAACAATCCAGAATATTTCGAGGCGCAATATCCGGAGTTCGTCCGCCTGCTCAACAAGCTTCACATGCTGACGGACGAAATGTTTCTACAGTACTTGGCTGAGCCGCTCGCGCGTTGCGCCGGCAAAGATCCGAAGGCGAACCTGTCGGTGCGAATCTCGGAGCTGGGCAAGGCCAGCCTCCAGAGCGCACAAGGCCTGGACAGCATCTGCTCCGCCGGCGTGCTTGAGACCTATACCTTCGCCGCCACGGGTGAGGCGCGCACCGCCGCGATGAGTTACGATTTTTCGGCACCGCTGAAGCCCAAGTGGCTCACCGAGGGCGGCTACGTCGAACAACGCTCGCCCCCGGAGGGGACGGCGCCGACCACGCCTCCCGAGGTCGCAGCGCCGCCCGCCACGGCGACTCCTGATGCCGAGCCCCCCCCTCACCCCCGCCCCCGCCGTTTCCTCCCCCTCCCCCGCTCCGCCAGGCCCCGATGCAGCACCGGACACCTCCCCGGTTGAGCGAAGTCCGCAGCCCTAGACAGTCCCGCTCGATTGAAGACGGGATCGAGCTGAGCCGAGCAGCAGCAGGGCTGAGCCGAGCAGCACGCCGGAAAACAGGAGCACCGTGAGCGGTGTGGTCCCGGGCACTGCCGACGGGTTCGTCAGTAGCGGCGAGCGCACCACGAAGCCGTCCTGGGAACCGCGGAGCGTGCCCAGGTTCGGGAGTGGTGACTGCGTGGGGAAGTCTGGCGACTGGGTGTTGCCAACGAGGTGGGCATCTGGTCCCTGGGCTATCGCGATGCCCGCGACGCGATCGTCGAAGTCGCCGCCTAGGTAGGTGGCAAAGGCTTTCTGCCCCGACACTTTGTAGGCCGCAAAGAAGCCGTCCGTAGCGCCGCCAGCGTAAGACTCTTGGTTCGGGAGCGGAGCCAAGAGCGGAAAGTTGGAGGAGGCGGTCTTGCCCACGACGTAGGCGTTCTTCAACGGGTCTATCGCCACCGAGGAGGCACTGTCGGCGCCCGTCCCACCCAAGTAGGTGGAGTAGACCAAGGCATTGCCCGGGCTGGTGAGCCGCGTCAGGAACGCATCCGTGACGCCTGCCGAGGCCAAAGTGGGCTGCGCCGCGGCCGCGGTAGGAAAGTTGGTGGAGGTCGTCGAGCCCACCACCACGGCTTCACCCAGCGACTGCGCGACGCCGAACGCATTGTCCGTGAACGCGCCGCCCAGGTAACTGGAGTAGACTAGCGCCGAGCCGGCCGCGTTCAGCTTGCTCACGAAAGCGTCGGTCCCTCCCGCGTTGCTGGCCTGCAGCGCGCCTACGGTCGGAAAGTTGCTGGAGGTCGTCGAGCCCACTACGAACAGCTCACCGGTCGCAGTCGCAGCGACGCCGTTGCCATACTCGGACCCGCTGCCACCCAAAAACGTGGAGTACACGAGCGAGGAGCCTGACACGGAGAGCTGACTGACGAACGCGTCGTTGCCACCGCCCAGCGCGGCTTGGAGCG
>JANNWK010000591.1:0-7556 GCA_031408355.1 Myxococcales bacterium | reverse complement strand
CCGAAGCGCGAATCGGGCCTTCAGCGACTGTCCACGAGTCAGTACCTGAACACCATCACGGATCTGTTCTCCGCCGCAGCCGCGGGCTCGCTGGATCTGGAGGTCGACTATCGGAGTGAAGGTTTTACGTCGATCGCCGGGCGCGACGTGGCGATTTCGCGCAGCGGAGTTCGCAAATACGAGGCCGCCGCCAGGCAAGTGGCGGAGCGCGTCATGGCCGACGCGGGTCTGCGCTCGAAACTCGCGAGCTGCACCCCAAGCGGTCCGGCGGATACGGCCTGCATGACGAGCCTCGTGAACACCGCGGGCAGACGGCTATTCCGTCGCGCGCTGACGGCTGAGGAGGCGCAGCGATACTTGGCGGTGGGTACGAGCGCGGCCACTACTTTCAGTGACTTCTGGAAGGGCGCAACCTTCGCCCTCACTGGGCTGCTCCTGAGCCCGCATTTTCTGCACCAGGTCGAGCTGGGCGTAGAACGTAGCGGTGAGCGCGTGCTCAGCGATCTCGAGTTGGCAACCCGGCTTTCCTACTTCCTGTGGGATACGGTCCCGGACGAGGCGCTGCTCAGCGCGGCGGAACGCGGCGAGCTGACGAACGGCGCTGGCACGCAGCGCGCGCGGCTGCTGGCGGACGACGCTCACCTCTCCCAAGGCATCCGGGCGTTCGGCGAGGGACTGTTCGCGCTCCACCGGCTGGACAGCGCTCCGCAATCGGGGGGTGCGTTTCCCGAGGCGACGCCAGCCCTGTACGGATCCATGAGGGAGGCTGTACAACTCCTGTCCATCGACGTGGCGGTCAAGCAGCGCGCGAGCTTTCTTTCGATTCTGGAGCCCGGCTTCGCCTACGTGGACGCGACGCTCTCAGCATTTTATGGGGTAAACGCGCCCGCCGCTGGCTTCAGCAAAGTGACGCTGGCTCCCGGCTCAAGCCGGGTCGGTTTGCTGACAGAGCCCGCCGTGCTGGCTGCCACGTCGCGTGCGACCCAGAGCTCGCCCACGCTCCGCGGGATCTTCGTGACGGGGCTGGTTTGCTACGAAACGCCGCCGCCTCCTGCCAATGTGAACGCCACGCTGCCGGAGCGTCCGGAGGGCGTCTCGCGGCGCGAACAGCTTGATTTCCACATGAGCCAACCAACCTGCGCGGCCTGCCACAAAACGGTGGACCCGGTCGGTTTTGGGCTCGAGCGCTTCAACGCGCTGGGGATGGAACAAGCGACCGACAAGGGCGCACCCCTGAACACCACCGGCAACTACTTTGAGACGCCCTTCGACGGCGCCGCGGAGCTGTCCCGGCTAGTCAAAGCAGATCCCCGTCTCGGCGAATGCATCGCGCGCAAGGCGTACATGCATGGCCTGGCTCGGCTACCCGAGGCCAACGAGGACGCGCTGATCGAACCGCTAGCGGCAAAATTCGTGGCGGGCGGGCACGACTTGGCGGCTCTCCTCGGAACTGTCGCGGAGAGTGGACTCTTCCAGCTCGCGCCGAAGCCAAGCGCGCTGTAGCGCTGGGCTAGCCGTGGGCGCGCGGGCGAAGTCACGGAGCGCGGCTTGCCCTTTAGCCTCAAGCGCCCTAGGCGAAGAGCAGCCATGCGCCCCACCCTCGATGAAGCCAGAGTCCACCCCGCCGCCCGCCAGAAGATCGCGGGCTTCCGATCCGAACTCATCGCACAGGTGGAGCACCTGTGCGCCACCCACCCCGTGCTGGTCATCGGCATGGCCATGAACCCTTTCCCTGGGAAGGCCCGCCGGCTACTGGCTCAGCAGGGCATCCCCTACGAGTACCTGGGCCTCGGCAGCTACCTCAGCGCGTGGCGCACCCGGCTCGCCCTGAAACTCTGGAGCGGCTGGAGCACTTTTCCAATGATCTTCGTCGGGGGCACGCTCATCGGCGGGTTCAGCGAGCTTGAGAAGCTGGTCGAAAGTGGCGAATTGGCAGGGCTGCTGAAGTCAACCGCCTGAGCACCTCGCGTGCTAGCACCGGCTACTCAAGACCCAAACCCGAGGCAACCCAACATGCTCCCTAAGCATCGACCGCCCACCACTCCGGGAGAGATTCTTCTCGAGGAGTTTCTCAAGCCGCTGGGCATGACGCAGACCGTTCTCGCCAAGAGAATGAGCGTTCCCATCCAACGGATCAACACGCTCATCAACGGTAAGCGCGGCGTGACGGCGGAGACGGCGATCCTGCTTGGGCGCATCTTCAAGACGTCGCCACAGTTTTGGCTTGGTCTGCAGATGGACTGCGACCTTTGGGACGCTCAGCGGAAGATGGCCAAGGCGGGTTGAGCTTGGGCATGCTAAAGTCCGCGCCCTATGAACCTCTCGCTCGCCTGTTTCGAATCTGGAAAATGCTTGGTTGGGCTGTCGCGCGCGCTGGCAGTCGGTTCTCTCACGCTGGCTGCGTGCGCTGGAACTGCTCCGTCGAGCACGGCTCCACCACAACCCGCCACCTCCGCGGCGCCTGAGCCCGCTCCAGCGCCCGCTCCAGCGGAGCCGGCTGCCGCCCCCGCGTCGAGCGCACCCGCGCCAAGCGAGGCCGCCAGCACGGCCAAACCCGCCTCGCAGGATCCGCGCTTCAAGAAGGCGCTCGAAACCGTCGAGCAACTCATGGGCAGTGACCTGGGCGGCGCGGAAAAGTCCTGTGCGAGCCGGCCCGAGGCCGAGCGCCAGGGGTGCGTCGGCACCATCATGGCCGCGCGGGCTCAGGCGCGCGACGCGACCATGGCCGACGAATCACTTGCTGTGCACCTGCTGCATGCGGAGGCGGAAGCCAAGTGCAAGGGCGGTCCTCCGGAGAAGCACGAGGAATGTCTCGTCTTCGCCACCGAAGCGCGGCTCACGGCTCTGCAGCCTGCTTGCCCCGCGAAGACCTCCGAGCTGGTGCACCGGTGCATCGTGCTCAAGGTCATCGGCGCAAAGTCGCCGTAGCGAGCAACCAATACCCGTCCAGCACCTGGGGCATCAAAGGCCCCAGGCTGGTGTGTGGTTGCCCTCGTCGGGCGGCTGATTCCACAGGTAAAGCGCGGGATAGGTAACAAGTCGGCCGGCTTCGTCGGTAACGACCGGCGTGACGTAGAGCTGCGGGCGCAACGGGTCGACTCGGCCCGAAGAGAACGTAAGAAAGTAGTAGGTCTTGCCGTCGATGACCTGCGCCTCGGGCGCCCACTTGCCCCAGCTGTTGGTGACGCCTGGGCTCTGTTTGCCCGAACACGCGGGCGGATCGTTGGCCAGCAGCCGCACGGGAGAGCCACCCGAACTGCTCACGACGAAGAGCTCGCCCCACGGATTGTTGTAGGTAGTCGTGGAACTGAACTCCAAGGCAGCTTGGGGAGCGTCTTGAGACAACGGCGCGCGGTTGAAGGCCACAAACGCGTCGTCCGGTGAAAACGCCGGATAGTACTCGTTGCTGTCGGGCGCGCTCGCCCCAACCAATGCAGCAGCGGCCCCTCCGCGACCCGCGTTGAACGGCAGCAAATAGACGTCCGTGCCGTCGGCCTTCGTGAGCGCACCCGTGACTGCTGAGGTGTAGGCCAGGCCGGTGCCTGCAGCATTGAACGCGGGGTGAGTGACAAGGCTATTGGGATCGCCTTGTCTCGCAAGGATGCCCCAGGCCAGGCCTTCGGTTTGCGACGAGGCCTCCAGATCCGTCCAGATCAGGTCCCGGTTGAGAATGCTCAGCATGAGGCGGTCGCCGGGACTCCAATGCATCTTGGAGAAGGTCGGGAATTGTTGGGGTTCCCGAGCCAGGAGCAGCTCGGCGTCGCTGCTCAGGAACTCGGGCAGATTGCCGGCCCCATCACTCGAGCGGAGCTCCACGTGGGCGGGCTCGCCACTGGCGATGGTCGAGCTGACGGCCGACGCAATGAAGCGACCGTCGGGTGTCGCCGTGTGACAAGCCACGCACTGTCCCGTCGTCTGCTCGGGGCGGAGGACGTCGCGGACGGTCTCGTCGCCGACCGCGAAGCCCTTGAGCGTCGACTGTCCGGTTTGGGTGTCGCTGAAGAAGACCGTAGACCAATAAACGATGTTGCCGTTGGCCTTCGCCGCTGAAATCGTTATCTCTCCGGTCGTGGCCAGCGACGCCTCTGCCGGCGACTTGCTGGGATCGAGCCCGCGGATGGACACGCTGACAGGTTGGTCGACCAGGTTCTGCGCCATGGCATTCCAGATCGTGGCCGGCAGGGTCCAGCTGGTCGCTGACGTGTAGACCCGCAAGTCGTTGCGCTCGCGGGCGGCTTTCAGGCGGATCTCGAAGAGCGTTTGGCCGGGGCCCGGCAGGAAACGAAAGCGTGGTCTCAGCCAATTGCTCGGGAAGAGCGAGCCGAGCTCCGGCTCGACCAGGCAGGGGCCCGGGCCCGAGCCTTGCGCGCTGGGACCAAACAGGCTCACCACGTCAAGCGGCACGTTCGAACCGTTCTCGCTGTCCAGGATCGGCTCGGACGGAAAATCATCGCAAGGCTCACACGGCGCAGCGAGCCCGGGCGTGCCGCCGGCAGCAGGCTCCACCAAGGGCGACTCGAGCTCGACGAACGCTTGAAGGCGCGTGGGGCTGCAACCGGCACCAAGAAGCAGCAGGCCAGCCGCGAGCACGCAGGGTCGTTCTGCGAGCAGCATGTCGACGCCTACACTAGCGAGCTTCTGCTCCCAGGGCACCCGCCAGACCGGCTAGGTGACTGCTCGGCCTCGAATCGCTGAGATTTCTGGTGTTGTTTTGAACCAGTGCGCGACCGAGCAGGGTCTCTAGTTGGTGGAACCGCTTAGGCTGAGCTGGCTACTTTTGGCAATGTCAGGGTGCAGCGCTTCCGGGGGCGCGCCCGCGGGGGCGAGCGGAGGGTCCGCGAGCGGAGGGACAGGCAGCGTCCCGGAGGCCACGCCGGGCGCCTGCGCTGCGACGCAGCTCCTGCCTTCGCGGCTCGTGCGGCTAGCTTCCACCGAACTCAGAGACCATGTGCGCGGCTCGCTCCCGGGCGTCGATGAAGCGCTGATTCAGGCGGTCGATCTGCAGGCGGAGCACGTCGCCAAGGTCTCGGAACGGGTGATCAGCGGCGCCGATTTCAGCGCCTACTACCAGGCGGTGCTCGAGCTGGCTCAAGCCTACGCTCAAAATAGCCTCGAGGCGGAGCCGTGTCGCAGCGGCGCCGCCGAGGTTTGCCTGCAGAACGTCGTTCAGACGGCGGTACAGCGGCTCTACCGGCGAGCCGCGACGGTTGAAGAGTGGTCAGCGGTCGCAAGTAGCTTTCAGCGCCTGCTCACGACCCATGCGGCGGCCGAGAGCGCGGCGGGCGTGATCGCCTCCGCGCTGCTCTCCCCTCAGTCGCTGTATCGAACCGAGAGTGGGGCGGCTCCCGAAGCCGTCGGGCGCACTCGGCTCACCCGCGCCGAGACCATCGACCTGGCCAGCTTCGCCTTCACGGGTCGGGCGCCGGCGTCGGCCGTGCTCGAAGCGCTCAGTGCCGTGGACGACGCCAACCTGCCGGCGGCGCTTGGAAGCCAGGCCGCGGTTTGGATCGCAGAGGACGCTTCTCGCCAGCGGGCCAGCGACTTCTTAGAGCTCCGCTTTGGCGTCCAACACATGGCGGAGCTGAGCCGGAGCGATCCAGCCTTCACGGCGGAGCTCAAGAGCTCGCTCAGTCAGGAGTTTCGAGAGTTTGTTGGAGAAACGCTGCTTGCCCCGGCAGGCACCTTCGCCGACCTGTTCAGCAAACCACAGGCGCGCGTATTTCCTGGGCTCGAAGGCCTGTACGCGGCGGATCCGCCGGGGCGGCGCGCGGGCGTGCTGGGACTCGCGAGCTTGCTGACCGCCCGAGCCGCTCCCAACGGCAGCGATCCCGTCAAGCGCGGCATCATGGTGAGAGTCGACTTGCTCTGCGAGAACGTGCCACCGCCGATCCCTGGGGCCGACTTCAGCAAGGTAACGGTCACCGACGACATGCAAACGCGTGAGCGCTTTGAAACGCTCGCAGCCGTTGCGCCTTGCAGTGGCTGTCATCAAGTCATCAATCCCCCAGGCTACTTGTTCGAGGAGTTCGACCAATTGGGTCGTCACCGGGCCACCGAAAAAGGTCGCCCGATCAACGCTCGCGGCACGCTACCCACACCGTTTGGGAGCGAGCCGTACGCGGGGGTCGGCGATTGGGACGGCATCGTGCCGCTGTCCGATTGGCTCGGAACTTCGCCCGAGGCCAGGACCTGTTTCGCGGCCCACTTTACCAGCTACATCTTGTCCGAGCCCATCCCGGACACGACGCAGAACTGCCTGTTGCCGGGCATTACGGCCAGATTCCTGCAGTCGGGCCGGCTGGAAGAGCTGGCTTCGGATCTGGCCTCTTCCGAGCTTTTTCAATACCGAAGGCGAGCAAACCCATGAGAGTCGGAGCGAAACAGTCGCGGGACGCGAGGACATTCGGGCGGCGCACGCTGCTGGGCGCGGGCCTGAGCGCTCTGGGTCTGGCGGCGCTCCAGAAACGGGCTGTGGCCCAGGCCGACGGTCTGGCAGCGCCTCGCTTCGTGTTCCTCTACACCCCTTGCGGCCGAGAGCCCTCCTGGCGCACCGAGACACCGGGGCCGAATTTTACCCTCGGGCCAACGCTACAAATGTTCGAGCCATTTCGCAATCGCATGGCCATCGTCGACGGCGTCACGATCGTGAACTTCGACTACGCCAAATACAATTCGCACCTGGCGGGCGTGTGCACGTTGCTCGGCGGGCAGATCCCACTGCAGAAGGCGGGTGAGTTCGCGGGCGGTATTCCGGTGAGCTCCCAGCGCACCTTCGACCATCTGCTTGCGGACCGCATCGGCGCGGCCAGCCCGGTGCCCAGCATCGTGCTGGGCGGTATCGATCGCAACAACGACGCGGGCGCGCTCCAGCTGAGCTACACGGGGCCGGGCCAACCGGAGCTGCCGATCCACGAGCCAGAGAAGGCCTTCGCGGCGCTGTTCGCCGGTGCCGACACCACGCCTCTGGATCCGCAGGATCTCGCGCTACGCCAGACCTGGGAGAAAGAAATCCTCGGTCTGAGTCGGGACCAAACCCGCAGCTTGAAGACGCGGCTCGGGCGGCAGGAGCTGGTGCAGCTCGAGGCCTACGAGTCCAACCTCGACGCGGCCTTCCAGCGCGTGATGGATCCCGCCAATTTCGTGCCCAGAACAGCAGCCTGCAGCAAGGACCTCAGCACGTTGCAGACCGGGATTTCCGGCGAAGACTATCAACGCCAGCACGACCTCCAAAGCCGCGTTCTGGCGGCGGCGCTGGCCTGCGGCCGAACCCGCGTCGCCACCTACGTCATGGGCAGTCACCTGGGCTCAATGACAGTGCCCGGCAGCATCCCCATCGATCCATCGCGCACGGGCGCTTTCGCGGGTGCTCATCACCTTCACGACGCCAGCGCGCTCACTCACTATCAGGCTTTCGACCGCTACTACGGCGACCGGATCCGCTTCCTGCTCCAGGAGCTCGACAGCTACCCGGAAGGCGCCGGCACCGTGCTGGACAACACGATTCTCGTCTGGAGCTCCGAGATCGGTTGGGATCCACTCGACCACGATCACGAGCG
>JANNWK010000590.1:0-5794 GCA_031408355.1 Myxococcales bacterium | reverse complement strand
CGCACCCGCCGCCGAGCGACCCTGCACGGCGCCGCTGCCGGAGTGCACCTGCTCGGATGTCACCCGGGGCGGGTCGTCGTCGGCGTAGTAGCTGCCATTGGCTAGGCCACCGTAGGTCCACTCCGAAAGGTCGGTCTCGTGTCGGGCCTCGAAGAGTAAGCTGCCCCCAGAGCCCGCGGCGCTTGCTTCCCCCGCGTTGGCGTTGGCATCTCCGGACGCGCCCGTGCTGTCCGTCCCAGCATGTCCTCCGGCAGCCGCCTGGGCGAGCGTCGCGCCGCCGGCACTGCCCTCCAAGGTTCCGCCCGCTGTTGGCGCCCACTTGGCACCGATTACGACGTTAGGATCGCAGGCCGTCGGCAGGAGCAGGCCGACCGCCAGGCGGCAGGTCGCGCTACGGCCTGCTTGCCAGTACTTGCGCAGCTTGTTGACGGAAGCGGCCATGGGGGAAGCTGGCAAGGTACCTCTCAGCGAGTCGCGCTGCAGCTGGATCCTTGCGGGCCGCCGCGGATTCAAAGGCGATAGCCAACGCCTCTTCGCGCAATGGTCCCTTCGGGTACTTCCGGTCGTACTCGGCGGTCAGCTGTTGCGCGCGTCCCGAGTCCCCGGCCCGGCGGGCCTGCAGAGCCTCCATCATCAGCTGCGCCCCGGGGCTTGATGCCGCCGGGCGAAGCGCTTGGGGTGGCGGCGCTTGCTTCGGTTCGACGCCAGCGCTCGTCTCCACCTCCAGCTTAGTCTCGCGCTCTTGGGCCGGAGCGGCTTCAACTGCTGGCGGCTTGGGCGCCCGTGCCCGCGCGACGCCGGGCGTGGACGAGGCCTGTTCGGGTAGCTGCTTGTCGCGACTTGGCACCAGCCAACCCTGGCTGACACTAGCGCCAGCCATGCCCACCACGAGCAGCACCGGCAACGCCAACGCAGGTCGTAACCAGCGCCGCGAGCCTGGCTCCGACGTGGCGTCGACCTGTGCTCGGATCCGCCTCCGCTGTGTCGTGGTGAGCGTTAATGGTGGGACCTGCGCCAGCAACACGGCCGCCGCGCGGACCGTGGAGCTTGGGTCGTTCAGTTGTTCACGCAGAGGTTTCATGGTGCGCTCCCGGCGTGCCCGCCCTCAGCGACGAGGCGCAGGAATTCTTTGCGTGCATGGTGCAGGCGTGTCCACACCGTGTTGAGGGGGATGTTTTGCAGCTCGGCGATTTCTTCGCCCGTGTAACCCTCGATTTCGAACAAGATGAAAGTCGAGCGGCGCACCTCGCTCATCTGCGAGAGCATGCCGAGCAGGAGAACTTCCGCTTGTCTGCGTTCCAGTAGCTCAGCCGGAGTCTCGTTGGGGTCCTCGGTCTCTTGGCCCTCCGGCAGGGCACCACCGCCCAGGAACACTCGCCGAAACCAGGCCCGGCGGCGGTGGTCGCGCACGGTGCGTTGGGCGATGCGATACATCCAGCCGCGCAGGTTCCGGCCGTCGAAGTCGCCGAGCTTTCGCCGCACCACGAGAAATACGTCTTGCGTCAAGTCTTCCACGTCGGCTGACCTGCCCCCGAGAGCACGGATCCAGCGCGCGACGTCGTTGAACGACGAGGCGTAGATCTGCTCGAAGCTGGGCGCGTTGGCTGCGCGCCCGGCGAGCACGGCCTCGAGGGGCGATAGCCGCTGCACCATTGCCGTCATGGTCTCTCAAACACAGGGATGCGACGAGCTAAAATCTTCACACTCGTGCGGGATTTCTGGGCTTGGTTGCAGGGCGCTACCCCAGCCGGACCTTCACTCCTACCGACCTAAAGAGCCATGACGGCCCCAAGCGAGACGCCCGTCCAAACTGTAGGTGTCTGACCCACCGCGCCGAGCCCGAGGACCTGCAGCGTATAGGGCTGGGGTATCCAGCTGCCCTGCAGGGACAGGAAAACGCCAGCGTTGGGCGTGGCCCAGTAGCGGGCCCGAAGCCCTCCGCTTGGCCCCAGCTCAAGTCGTGTCGCCTGTCGGCTTTGGTTGAGCGCCTCGCCGGCGACCACCAGGAGCGCCGCCCGCAGCGCCAGCTCCAAGGAAAGTTCCCAGTTGCCAAGCTGCTCGGACAGCTGAACGCCCGCTTCGAATGGGACCCAGTTGGCGCGGGCCTCGGCTTTGGCGAAGTGGAGTGAAGTGGGCAAGAGCGCCGCGACTCCGAGCGTCCCAGCAAGCCAGGACCCATAGCGCAGCCGGAGGCCGAGGCCGCCGGCGAACGTCGTGCGCTGGGCGTCGCTCAGCAGCGCCGCCTGAGCAACAGGTCCGAGCTCGAGCGTGAACCGGTTGACCTCGCCTGCTCGAGCGGGCCCCTGCGAGACCGCCTGGGCCGCGAGCTTGCTGTCTCTTTCGCTCGGGTGATCGGGGTAGGCGCCGGCGGCCGAGGCGGAGTTCGTGTGGCTCGGGACGCGCAGGGGATCGATCACCAGCACCGCGAACACCGCCGCGTTGCGGGAACGTTCCGCACAGTCCCGTCTCGGGTCTGAAAATCGACGTTGCTGTCCCCGCGTCTTGACGATGAAGCTCTGGTCGGCGTCTGTCAGCGTGATGTCTGGTCGCGCTTGGCCCAGGACGGCAGCGGCGCTCACGTCTGGCATTAGTAGCTTGAGCTGAGCGACGACTTGTTCCGCCGACGGACAAGTCCCCGCGTTGGCTACTACGGACAACCCTAAAGGCTCGCTCGCCCTCGCGCTGCCTGCGACAGCTAGCAGGCCAGCTAGCCACGCAGACGACGTCAGCGTGCGTCGCCCGGAGCAGCCTGGGAAGCAGCCGCGCGCCAACCTGCTTAGACCGCCTTCCTTAGTGCGATCCCCTCCACCATCAAGCTTGTGCGCGTCGCGCCCGGAGCCGCGCCCGCGGCCGCGGACCACTCCCAGCTTGCTTCGGCCAGGATCTCCGCGCTGCTCGGAAGACGCTCGCGCAATCGTTCGACGGCTAGCAGCTCGAGGGTGTCCCCAGTTGCTTCAATCTTCCCGTTCGGCAGGGTGCGGAGAGGCGTCTCAGCGACGCCCGAGATCAGGACGCCAAGCTGGGCACGTCGAAGCAGCGCGTGAATGTGGTGCTGCTGAATGAGGCAGACGAAGAGGGCAAGCGCCGGCGCCAGGGGATGCTCCCTCACCTGGGCGCCCGGCCAGCCGCGCTTGGTCAGGCAATCGGCCGCATGCAGTTCGAACCCGGCGCCTAGCGTTGGTAGCACCATGCACGAGACGGCAAAATCGGCGCGCGCTTCGACGCTGCACAGACCGGCGCTCCCCGCGCCGACGTCGTAGCTTGCGACAAGCTCGAGCAGTGACCGCTCTGCCTCGGCCAGATCCCCGGCCGCTTCCACGCGAGCCGCGCCCTCGCGGAAGAACTGGTCATAGCTGCCCGTCAGATCATAGCGCTCAATCTGAACACGTTCGCGCAGTGCTTCGGGCACCGTGGCTCGCACCGCCTCTTCGAGCTCGCGTGTACTGAGAGCGTTGAGCGTCAAACGCTGGAACCGCGCGGCCAGCTCCGCTAGCGGCAGGTACGGAGCCTGGCTCGCCCCGACCACCACGGCGGCGCCCGGCGTCGCGCGCGCGGCAGCCTCCAGAATGAAATTGCGGCTTTGTTCGGCGTGGGCTCGGGCGCCGCCGCCGTCGTTCTCGGCGCCGTGATCGCTCGGGCCGAGCCCAACCTTCAACTCAGCAAGCTGGGAGGCCACCTGACCGCTGAGCTCGGGGGCAAACTCCCAAAGCTGCGCGGCAGCCTCGCCGGCCAAGGCTTGCGCCTCTTCTACCGCCAAGAGCGCGTCACCCAGACTAAAATGCCCAAACTCTGGCGGCAGTTGCCCGCTTTGTAGCAGGTTCGTGAACGCGGCCAGCGGCTCGAGCAGCTCGCCGTCTAGCCGCTGTTCGCCTCGGAGCGTGGCCTCAATGGCCTGCAGCGCGACGACACCTTCCCGGCTCATCGGGCCACCACCACGTCGCCGTAGCGTCTCCTCCGAGAACTTACGAAACATGCGGACGCTCTTCTCGAAGTCGTGGCGGCTCATAGGTGGTCGCAGCTTGCCTGTTTCGGCGCCGCTCGTCATGCCCCGGCAACGCGGGCTAGTGGGCGGCGGGCCGTTTCGGCCTGCTCTCGCCGGCTCCAGCGGCCTCGCTAAGTGGCTTCTTGAGGCGAGAGGCCTTGTTCACGCCCGACAGCACCTCCACGTTGATGCCGTCCGAAAGGCCCAGTTTGAGCTCTCGCCGGCTGAAGGATTGGGGAGATCCTTCCACTTCCACGAAGGCCTTCCCCTTTTCGAACGTTACCAGGCTCTCGTCGATGGCCAGCACCGCCCGCTTCGTCTCGAGAATGATGTCGGCGTTGGCGCTGTAGTTGGCCCGGATCAGGCTGCCCTGCTGGAGCGTGACCGCCGCCCTCACCTCGAACTCAATAGTCCCTTCCTTCTCCTTACCCTTGGGCGAAATGTACTCGAGTTTGCCTGCCAGCTTCTGCTCACCCAGCGCCCCTACCGTGATCGAAACCGGCATTCCCTCCACAATCTTCCCGACTTCGGATTCGTCGACGCGCCCCTGAAAGATCAGGTCACTCATGTCGGCGATCGCCGCGATGGTGGTGCCTTCGTTGAAGTTGTTCGCTTCGGTGACGCTCGAGCCCTCCTTGACGGGGACGTCGAGCACGGTGCCGGCCACAGTAGAGGTGACGACGTTGGACACGTTGCCCGTGCGCTTGGAGGCGCCTTCCTTGACCAGCTCGCGGTTGCTTTGCGCGGCTTCAAGCTCCTGGCGCTTAAGCTCGAAGCCCAGCTTGAACTGATTGAACTCCGTCTCGTTCATCAGCTTCTGCTCGAACAATTGCTGATAGCGCTGCAGCTGGCCCTCGGCGTTGTCAAAGCCAATTTTTGCAGCCCTGACCGCCGACTCTGCGTTGTTGAGGGCGACCACGTTGGGAATGATTTGAATGCGACAGATGAGCTGGCGTTCCTTCACCAACTGGCCTGCCTCGACGTAGAGCTTCTCCAGCACCCCCGAAACACGTGGCTTGATCGCTACCTCGCGGCGCGGCACGATGGCGCCTGGCGCCACCGTCTTCTTGACGATGTCCGTGATGAATGGTGTCGCGGTCTGGAATGCCGTTGGCTTGGTCTGCGACTTTTTGTAGAGGAAAACCAACGTGGCGATGAAAGCGGCAAGGATGCCAAGCGTCAGCAAAAGTGGGATGACTCGGCGGATCATTCGGCTCTCAGGGCTTCGACGGGGTGAATGCGGGCGGCGTGGCGTGCGGGCATGATGGCAGCAATCAGGCCTGCAGCAACGAGCAAGAATTGTGCTGCAATCGCGGACGCAAGGTCGACTTCGGGGCGGCTCACCGGAGCTTCCGGCAGCGTCAGTAGCACCTGGGCGAACCCTTCGAGCGTTAACACAGCGGCGACCAGCCCAAGGTAGCCGGACAGGGCCGTCAGCACGAGCGACTCCTTGACGATCATGCCCACGATTGAGCTGGGCGTGGCGCCCAGCGCCTTGCGGATGCCAAGCTCCTTGGTGCGCTCCTTCACGGTGATGAGCAAGATGTTGCTGACGCCCAGCATGCCAGCCAGCAACGTGAGCGCGCCCACGAGCCAAACGAAGCCCCGTATGCCCGTAAATAGCCCCTGGATCCGTTCGAACTTGTCAGCCGCGTTGAAGGAACCGAACGCCTGGTTGTCGAGTGGGTGGACGCGGTGCTTCTCGGAGAGCACCCGCTTGACCGCTTCCTCTACGGCCAGGGCGGGGTAGCCCGGCGCGGCTCCGATGGTGAACCAGCCCACGCGATCGCGTTGATTGAACGCGCTCTGGAA
>JANNWK010000589.1:0-2859 GCA_031408355.1 Myxococcales bacterium | reverse complement strand
GTGGACGCTGATGCCCATGGCGCGTGCGAAACGCGCTTGGGTCAAGCCGACGAACCGTCGTAGGGAGGCGATGTCATCCCCGGACTCGAATTGGCCGCGCATGAGGCGACGGCGAACACTGGCCGGAATGGCCTTGGCGAAGTCGCGGCGGGTCAGCTCTGGCATGCCGGTCAAGTCAGCCTCCTGATGTGGGAACGGAAAAGGGCACGCTCGTTTCGGGTCGCCCAGCGCGCGGAGATGATTCGCACGACGTCGCCGTCACGTTCGGTCCAGACGACCATGACCAATCCGCGCCGAAGCGGTCCGATCGCGATGAAGCGATCCTCGAGGTCGGAATGGTCGTCATCGAATTGCGCCCAGAGTCGGACCGCCTCGGGGGCTGCGCGCCGCTGAGCGAGCTCGACTTGGGCATCAACAACGGCGTCAAGAGCGTCCGTCACGTTGGCGCCGTAGGCCTGGAAAAAGCGGGCGATTCGCATACCCTGAACGTCGGCGGGGAAGTCAGAACCGCCTACGTCGAGCCATAGCCAAGCTGCGTAACCCAAGTCGTCTCGCCGCCGCCCCGGATGAGCGGCGTCAAAGTCGATGAGAGCCACAGGAACGCCGTCCAGAAACACGAAATTGCATGGGCTCGCGTCTCCGTGACAGACAACCTCGCTCGACCCCGCCAACTCGCTGTGCGCAGTCGCGTCGTGAAACGACCGCAAAACGCGCGCGGCGGCAGCAAGCTGGACGTCGGAGAATTTGCCGAGTTCGTCCGGCACGACACCCGGCAGAAACGACAGGATTTCGCGACCTGAGGCGTCGACTCCAAGAAACTGCGCACGAAACCATTCGCGCAGAGCGTCAGGATCGGCAATCGCGCCGAGGATGCCGCTAACGAAAAGTTCGGCGTATTGCACGTTCTGAAGCCGCCAGCGCGAACGCTGGGCTAGCGCAACGAGTCGAAGGCGTTCAGCGAGTGGGTTCAGAAATGTTGCAGCTAGCGGTTGGTACTCCGCGATCCAACTTTCAAGTGACGTTATGGGTCGAAGGGCCTCGAGCGCCGAGGCGATCGGTTCAACGTCCAACCCCTGCGCAGCGAATCCGCGCAACATGGGTGGATCGAGAATCCCGTCGCAGTGGCAGTGGAGCTCGGCCTTCGGAATTGTCGCTAGAACGTCCAGCATCTCGGTTCAGCGTGTCATTGGCGAGTGTCTAACGTATCGCCGTTAAGCAACGGCCGCATCAACAAAACGAGAGGTGTCAGGTGGCAACGAGCGAGCCCGTGGTATGCACCACGGGCGATAGGCAGGACGGTGCGGTCACGACGAGGTGCGGACGTCTGTCTTCAACGGCTTGTTGGACAGCGAGCCGTCAGTCTGGTTCGACGCGCCCGAGCGCCTCATCGGTGGCGAGCTCCAGCTCAGCGAGCTCGGTGTCAGTTAGGGCGCGAATCCTGCCGTCGAGCGCGGTCTTGGGAATGGCGCGCATCTGAAACGCGAGAGCGACGGAATCTGCGGGTGGCCCGTCGGGTGTAGCTGAGATGATGGCGGTGCCTGCGAGGCGCGCCCGATCCAGGTTGGTCGTCAGCGGCACTACGAGAAGGGATTAAAGGACACCGTTGAGCGCGTCGCTCTGCCAGATGATGACAGGCCTTCGCTCGGTTTGTTCCTGAGGACGGTGGGCACCAAGGTTCGCCCACCAAGTTCGCCACGCCTCAACCCCGGTCCTCACGGTCGAGCGCGGCCGCCCAGTCATCGAGACCGGCGCTCGCGAGGTCGGCGTCGTCTGCGTGAGATGCGAGGCGTGCCAAGTCCCATCGCGCGCGATCCGGTTGACGAACGACGATCAGCCCGACCCGTTCACCAGGGCGCAAGTTGAGCGGCTTCGCAGGGCGGAGGATGCCGTTCTCGTAAAGCGCTTCCAGGGGTCGCACTGGTGTCAAGGTAGCACCTTCGGGATCAGGCTGTGAGCGCGGCACGGACTCGGATTTCATGCTCGCGACTCCGTTTCATTCCCCGCCTGTCCAACGTACCAGGCTTCAACGGCGAAGCCGAGCGTCAGCGAGGTTCCGACCGCCGCAAGCCGTAGTTGGGCGGCGTCCTGGCAGGTTGTCGCGGCTCTCTGGCGTGCCTGCCGTGATTCGGTCCACCTCAGGGCGTAAGTTGGGCGGCTTGCGCGTATGTCAGAAATGACATATACACAAGCGTGTCTCCCAAGGACAAGCCGCTGGTGTGGTTAAGCGGCGAGGTCAAAACCCCGCCGTTCTCGGCGGAAGCTCGGATCGAAGCGGGGTATCTGATGAGACTGCTGCAGGCAGGTCAAAGTCTGGCGATGCCCCGGTCGCGACCGATGCCGGCGATCGGGTCTCGGTGTCATGAACTTAGGATCCAGGACGAGAAGCAAACTTGGCGGATTGTCTACCGGGTCGACGCCGACGCGGTGGTGATCGCAGAGGTGTTCGCGAAGACCACCCAGACGACGCCAGCGGCAGTGATCAAGAACAGCCAGCGACGGCTGAGCGCGTACGACGACGCGATGAAAGGATGACGGCAATGGAGAAGAGCAAGCGAAAGCGATTGGAGAAGGCCGGGTGGCGCGTCGGAACCGCAGGCGAATTCCTCGGTCTAAGCAAGGCAGAAGAGGCGCTGGTCGACATGAAACTGGTGCTCGGGACGCGGCTGAGAAAGACGCGCGAGCAGCACCAGATGACTCAGACGGACCTTGCAAAACGCATTGGATCGAGCCAGTCGCGTGTCGCGAAGATGGAGGCGGGCGATCCCGGGGTGTCGCTGGACCTGCTGGTGCAAGGCTTGCTGGCTGCAGGTGCTACGCAACGAGAGATCGCACTGGCGCTCGCACCACGCAGAAAGGCTC
>JANNWK010000588.1:0-4314 GCA_031408355.1 Myxococcales bacterium | reverse complement strand
AAGACTAGGCTGTCCGGCGGCTTCATCTGAGGATTCTCGTGGATGGCGGCGCGCAGGGCCGCCTCCGCCAGCTCCGCCTCACCTGCGCCGATCAAGCAGGCCGCCCAGTACACGCGCGCGTTCTCGACGATGCCCGTCTGGCGCAGCGGCGCCCGCTCCATGGGGTCGAGCAAACGCGCGAGCGCCTGCCCACACTCGCGGTACTTCCCCGCCTCGTACAGGTTCACGATCTTGGCCAGCTCCCCCTCGTCGCTCAGCCGCTCGTCCGGTTTCTTCGCGGTCTGTTCCTGGCCGGAGCCCGGGCCCGTGACAGCCGTGGACGCCTGAGCCTGTGCGCGCGCCGGGGCCGATGCCCACAGGCTCACGAGCACCACCGCTAACAACGACCTCTGCATTCGCGACGCCGGGACACACCGCCCGGCCGTGCTTACGGTCGCGGGAAAGTCGAGGTTCGTCCGGGGCTTAGCTCCACGTCAAATGCTTTTGGAGGCTCCCCGCTTTGGGGCGCAGGAATCACCGTGCAACGGGCCTTCTGAGTCGCCCGCTGCATGGGGATCGACCTCGAGCCGGGGGCCGAGAAGGTGGCCACCTCCCCACAGCTGGCCGTTGAGAGCGGGGGACCGCGGAACTCCAAGAGGGCGGGTTTCCATTCGATGACCCCCTGCACCACCTGCTCCTCGCCAGGGGACTGGGGTTCGTGAATGGTCACGGTCTTGAACAGCGAGCCCACACAACACTCCATGCTGGGAGGTCGGAACTCAAAGCTGTGCTGCCCCACCGCTAGTTCGTGGGGCGCGCCGAACCAGTTTTCGAACTGTCGGCCATCGACATAGACCGTCGCGTTCTGCGGCCCCAAGACGAGCACGCGCACGAGGGCGGTGACACCGGCGACCTCCTTCGCGGAGCCAGGAGTCGGCTTACCCGACGGAGCCCTCCTAACACGAGGCTTCGCCGAACTCGCCGGCAGAAGCTGCGAGTCCCCGAGCTGCGTCGCGGGCAGGCGTTCGGCACCCTTCAGCTTGGTCGCCGCGGAAGGCGCTGATTGGGCAGTTGTCTTGGCGACGGCGCGAAGCCGCGAAACCAGCTTGAACGCTGCGACGATGCCAAGAACGATGAGTAGGCTCCCCAGCACCGCTGCGGCACCCTGCATCAGCCAACGCCGCGCACGCTCGTTCCTGACCAGCGAAGAAACCTGGGAAATGAGTTCGGCGTCGTCGGGCCGATAAGCGAGCGCGCGATTGAAGCAGGCCGTCGCTCCCATCACGTCGCGCGCTTGCCGCGCCGCCCGCCCGCGCACGACCAGGCGGTCCACCACGCGCCCTTCAAAATCCGCGCGATATTGCGCAGGGTCATGCACAAACTCCGCGATCTCCAGGGCCGGATCGTCGAAACCCATCAGCTTTAGTTCGGCTCGCAGCGCCTCAGCCAGCTCGAGCGTCGATGCGTAGCGATCCTTCGGCTCCTTCGCGAGCGCATGGTCCGCAATCGCTCCGAAGCCGGAGCCGACGGTTGGCCTCGCCCGTTCGGCTGAAGTGAAATCACCCTCAAGCACCCGACGCAGCACCTGAGCCGGGTTCTTGCCGTCGAACGGCAGCTTGCCGACCAGGCACTCATACAAGAGGACGCCCAAGCCAAAGACGTCCGACCGGGCGCTCACTTCGCCACCCTCGATCTGCTCGGGCGCCATGTGGGCTGGCGATCCGAGCACTTGACCCGTGGACGTCACGCCCTGCGCGTCGAGCAACTTAGCGATGCCAAAATCCGTGATCTTGATGGTCTTCTCACGGAGCTCGCCCGACGATCGCCCTTCGCCGACCTCGCGCACAAGCACGTTCTCCGGCTTCACGTCACGATGAATGACGCCCAAGCTGTGCGCGTGGTCGAGCGCGAGCGCTATCTCGATGGCTATCGCCGCCGCCACCTCGGGGGGCAAATACCCGCCGTCGCTCAGCACCTGGCGCAAGGTCTTGCCGCGCACCAGCTCCACGACGAGATAACGCTCGTCGCTCTCGTCGTCCGAGACGTCGTACACCTCCACAACGCCCGGGTGTTTGACCTTGGCGACCGCGCGCGCCTCGCTGGCAAAGCGCTGACCCACTTCCTTATTTTCTCGCAGATGGCGGTGGATGATCTTGACGGCCACCTCCCGGCCCAAGCGCTTATCGCGAGCGCGATACACGGTGGCCATGCCACCGTGGCCGATCTCCTCGAGCAGCTCGTACTTGTCGAGCTTCGGGAAGGACTGCTCGCGCTGGGCGCTCAGGCAGTCCTCCGCCGCACGAGCTTCACGGGAGCTGCTCCACTCTCACTGCGTTGGTCGCACCGCGGACGCCGACCCGGGCTCCGTACACCATGACGTACCGCTCGCCTGACTTGACGAGACCGTTGTCCATCAAATACTGGCTGGTGTTCCGCACCTGATCTTCGAGAGTAGAGGTCTTGCCCACGAGCGCCCTAGGAGTGACGCCCCAATATAGCGCAAGCCTACGCAAAGTGCGCTCGTCCGAAGAAAACGCCAGAATTGGCGCCGTAGCGCGCGCTTTGGAGACCAAACGGGTGGTCAGGCCCGACTCCGTCAGGGTCACGATAAGCTTTGCCCCGACCTCGCGCGCGATGGCGCAGGCAGCGTGGGCGATCGAGTCCGGGGTCGTGTGGTCGGGCTCGGACGGCAGCGGCTCGAAGAAACGGCTGCCTTCGGCCTGACGGATAATGCGGTCCATCATGCGGCAGGCATGGTGCGGGAACTTACCGCTCGCTGATTCAGCGGAGAGCATGACGGCGTCTGCGCCGCCGAACACCGCGTGAGCGACGTCGCTAGCTTCGGCGCGGGTTGGGCGAGGCGAATCGACCATCGACGCCAGCATCTCGGTCGCCACAATCACCGGTTTTCGATGGATCCGACAGGTCCCGATGATCTGCTTCTGAATGACCGGAACCGTTTCGGGCGGCAGCTCCACCCCCAAATCGCCCCGCGCCACCATGGCGCCGTCAGAGGCGCGCACGATGGAGTCGAGTCGCTCCACGGCCCCAGGCGTCTCGATCTTCGCGATGATCGGCGTCGGCTTGCCCCTGCGCTCGCAAATCTCGCGCAGCTCCTGGATCTCCTCGGCGCGGCGCACGAAGGAGAGCGCCACGAAGTCGAGATCCATCGACAGGCCAAACTCGAGGTCCTTCTTGTCTTTGTCCGTCAGCGCCGGCAGACGCAAGCTCCCGGAGGGCAGGTTGACGCCCATCTTGGCTCGCATCGGGCCGCCGTGCTCAACGAAGCACTCTACTCGGTCACCGCGTACGCCAAGCACCCTCAGCTCAACCTGCCCGTCGGAGAGCAGGATGCGATCGTCGGGGCGCACGTCCTGAGCCAGCGGCTCGTAAGTGATGGCGATCGTCCTATCGTCGCCGACGTCGCCGGCGATCATGTCGATGGTGTCGCCGTTGTTGAGCACCGCCGGCCCTACCTTGGCCGTACGGATCTTGGGACCGCAAAGGTCCTGAAGCAGCGCCACTTGCTTGCCAAGCGCGGCGCTCTCCTGGCGGATCATCTCGATGCGAGAGCCGTGCTCTTCATGGGTCCCGTGCGAGAAGTTGAGACGCGCCACGTCCATGCCGGCCTCGATCAATTCGCGGATCCCCTCACGGCTGTCGACGGCGGGTCCGATAGTGCAAACGATTTTGGCGCGGCGAGAGATCATCTAGGGGTCGTCCAGTTCCTGTGCGTGAAAACAAGCCAGCACTGGGGGCGTGCGGCGGGAGCGGGAGCATGCCACACCCGAAACCACACGCGATAGCGCGCGACGAGCGCGAAGGCGCTTTCGCCCCGTCAAAGCCGGCCGGCGGTCTCGTCGGGTCGCCCCTTTCGCACGCCGAAAGCCATGCTAGAGGACGTCGGATGACCGGCTTTCGACGCAATGCGCAAGACCAAGCTGTCCTGGGCTCCGCGCGCCTTTCGCAGTTGATTCTGGACGCCGATGTGGAACTCCCCGCCTATGTCTACGACGTGGACGGCATGACAGAAACCCTGCGCTCGCTCGGCCACGCCTTTGGGGACGCCCCTCACCTGGTGGCCTACGCTGTGAAGGCCAACAGCGCCGGGACGGTGGTTCGCGCCTTCGCCGCCGAGGGTGCCGGCATCGACGCCGTTTCGGGCGCGGAGGTAGAGCTCGCGCTCGCCTGCGGGGTTCCGGCGGACCGTGTCGTCATGAGCGGAGTCGGCAAGTCCGATCCGGAGCTCGATCTGTGCATCTCACGGCGGCTCCTGGCGATTCAGGCTGAAAGCGTGGAAGAGCTGGTCCGGGTGGCGGCGCGAGCGCAAGCCAC
>JANNWK010000587.1:0-3881 GCA_031408355.1 Myxococcales bacterium | reverse complement strand
CCGAATCGAAGGCGAATTCGTGGCAAGCGGTTACATCCCGTCGTTCCTGCCGCAGTTCATGGCGCACGGCCTGGTCGACCACGGAGCTGCGGTGTGACGGCGCTCACGTGGTGGCTGGGGCGGGCAACGGCGGTCGGTATCACGGGCGCTCTGCTCACCGGGTTGTGGACGCTGTTCGGCGACGCGAACGGCCTTGGCAGGCAGCAACTACGCGCCTACAGCGCCTGGCTTGACGGGAAGCTACGCTTCCTCCGATGGACGACGTCGGCCCGAGCGGTCCTGGGAACGCAGCTCGCACTCGGAGCTGCGGCGGTGGGCGCGGCGGCCGGCTTGCATCAATGGCCGTGTCTTTGCCTGGTGCCGCTCATCGCGCTCAGCCCGCGCGTCTTGCTCGAGCGGCAGGTCGCACGACGAGTAGCTCGCGTTGAAGAACAAATTGAGCCTTGGATCAACGCAGTAGCCAACGCGCTCAAGGCAAGCCCATCGCTGGGCGAAGCCATCGCCTCGACCACCACGCTCGTTCCCGCACCCATGAGCGAAGAGATCGACGTCGTGATGAAGGAGTACGAACTCGGAACGCCCCTCGACCGCGCCCTGGATACGCTGGCGGAGCGGATTGGCTCGCAAACGCTGTCGGGCACCGTGCTTGCTCTGAAGGTGGCCCGTAAAAGCGGCGGCAACCTGCCGGAGATGCTCGAGAACGCTGCTGGCGCGTTGCGAGAGTTGGCACGCCTTGAAGGAGTCGTTCGAACAAAGACGGCTGAAGGAAAAGCGCAAGCCTTCGTGATCGGCGTCATCCCGCTGCCCATGGTCGGAGGAGTCCACCTGATGGACCCCGGCTTCTTCGAGCCCCTCGCGTCAACGTTCCTGGGCAACCTGATCGTCGCAGGCGCCGCGACCCTGTGGGCCGTTGCGATCTTGCTGGCCAGGAAAATCCTCACGGTGGACGTGTGAGGCCATGCCGAGTCTGATCTTCAAATGCCTGAGCCTGCTGCTCTTGGCCGGCTCGCTGCTCGGCCTGGCCTTCGCGGCGGCAGCAGTCCAGGTCCCGGTCGCGGCTCGTCTAGGTCGTCGCGGTGTCCAGCGTCGGTTGAGCCTGGAACGCGGTGGACTCTTTGGCACCGCTGAGCCGGCCATTCGGTTCCTGGCCGGCGTCGTTGCGCTGCTTCCGCTGACGGGACTTCGTGCACGGCAAGAGTTCGAGCTCCGCCGCGCCGACTACTGCCTGGGCCTCACGCCCGACGAATACACTGCTCTCTCGCTGGTCTCGGCAGCGACGCTCGGCGGAGCGGCTATGCTGTTGACGCGGCTTTCGGGCTCGAGCGAGGTGCTGGCGATCCCCGCAGCGGCTTTCGGGCTCGTCCTGCCGGCACTACAGGTGCACGAGATCATCCGGCGCCGCGTCAAAGAGGTCGTGCGGGGTCTACCGCACGCCATCGAGATCGCAGCCATGTGCATGGGCGCCGGCCTCGACTTCCCGGGAGCTCTGCGGATGCTGACCCAAGGGCACTCCGGCAAGCGCCATGCGCTCGCTGACGAATTCGCTGCGATCCTCGAAGAGCTAGAGCTTGGTCACACGAGGCGAGAGGCCCTGCTTTCATTCGCCCAGCGCGTCCAAGCGCCCGCCGTGCGCGACTTCGTGAACGCAGTCGTGCAGGCCGAACAGAAGGGAAATCCGCTGGCGAGGGTGATTCAAATCCAGGGACGCATGCTCAACTCGCGAAGGAGCGTGGCCGCGGAGGAGGCCGCGGCGCGAGCTGGCGTCCTGCTCATCATGCCGATGGTGCTGCTCGTGGCCTGCGTCATGTTGCTGCTCATGGGGCCGTTTCTCAGCAAGGGCATCGGGTTCTGACTATGCGATACTTCGTTGAAATCCACGCGACCGGCATGCCGTCGGAGCGCCACGACCTCGTGGACGACCAAGTGAGCTTTGGCAGCTCGCCGGAAGCGACCCTGCGTGTACGCGGGTCGGTGCAACTGGCAGTGCCGCTCTTGCTCCTCGCCGTGCACCCCGACGCTGTGACCCTCCAAATCCCGGAGCGTATCCCTGGAGCCCTCACATTTCGAGGCGAGATCACACGTGCGGTCGCAGTGCCGTGGGGCGAGGACGTCTACGTGGGCGGGGTTCGTTTGGCCTTCGTGGCCACCAGCGGTTCACGCAAGGGGCCCAGCAGTGCGGTTGTCTTGGCGGCAACGGTCGCGCTGCTTGCAACAGGGGCAGCCATCTTGCGCTGGGCCGACCCAGCGATCCCGACGGCAGCGGATGCCGAGGCGCCAGCGCTGGCATCCGCTGCTGCGTGCGCCGAGCCCTTTGCAGACGGCGCCGGCAGTCGAGCCGCGAAGGCCTTGGTCGAGGCGCGCGCGAAGCAGGCGCGCGCTGCCTTTGATCGGACGGACGGCGTCGAGGCCTTGAAGTTGCTGAGCGAAGCCAAGGCGTGCTTCGAGACGGCTGGGATGACAGCCCAGGCAACCGCCACGGCGCGGGAGCACGCGGCCTGGCAACAGCAGTTGGACGAAGAGTACGCGGCCCTCCGCACGCGCCTGCGGGTCGCCCTCGATCAGAACCGGGCGGCTGACGCGCTGCAGGCCCTGAAAGGACTCGAAGCGTTGCTCAGCGTTGCCACCCCGGAACGGTCACCCTACCGGGCCTGGCTATCGAGCGTCCGTCGGGATCTGGAACGGCGAACCGCCTCGGGGCGCTAGCCAGCGCTAAAGAAAACCGGCAACGGCTGGCCCGGGCCGACCGAAAAGCTAGTAATGGCGCTTCGGAATCAAAACGGCTCCCGGCAATTCGGGCATCTCGCTGCTGGTCTGCTGCTGGTAGGCCTTGCCGGCTGCAGCTCCGCCACACCTGAAGCCCGGGTGGTCCCGGCGCCTTCCAGCAGCGCGGACCAGGCTCAGGCCCTCTTCCAACGCGGGCGGGAGGCAGCCGAACGCGGCGACTCCGTGCGGGCCGAACAGTACCTCTCGCTCGCTCTCGAGCAGGGCCACGACGCTGGACGGGTTCTGCCGGTGCTCCTGCGCGTCTGTCTCGCGAGTTCGCGCCTGCGAGCCGCACTCGATCACGCCGAGCCCTACCTGCGCGACCACCCCGAGGCGGAGACGCTTCGCTACTTGGTCGCGACGATCCACGCGGGACTGGGTCAAACCGACGAAGCTCGTCTAGCGCTCGAACAGCTGCTGCGAACGAATCCCAGCAGCTCCAACGCGCACTACCTGCTCGGCATCCTGGATGCCGAAGCCAACGCTCCATCGGCGCGCGCGCACTTTCGCGCTTACCTCGAGGTAGCGCCGCAGGGGGAGCACGGAGCAGAGGTGCGGAGCCGCCTAGCGGAGCTGGCGATTCGCGACGAAGCGAGGGCGACCGAAGCCGCGAGGACACCCTTGGCCGACTCACACGCCGGCCAGCAAGGCTGGCTCGATATTCGCGGCCCGCGAATCGCCGCTCCCGCTCCGGCGCTGTCAGCCGAGGGCAGGCGACCGTGATCCCGGCAAGTGTCTACGAAGCCACGCTCCGCTCGTTCTTGGCCCCGGTGGTCCCGTTGCTAGACGACGAGAGCGTCACCGAAGTCTTGATCAACGGCCCGAACGAAATCTTCGTCGAGCGCCGCGGCCGATTGACGAAGACCGACGCCAAGTTCGATTCCCCGGAAAAGCTGATGTCTGCCCTGCGCGTGATCGCCCAGTTCGTGGGGCGCCCATTCGATGAGCTGCACCCCATCCTCGAAGCACGCCTGCCAGATGGGTCGCGCGTGGAAGCGTTACTGCCGCCTGTCGCACCGGACGGACCCTCTGTCGCCATTCGCCGCTTTTCAAAGGAGCGCCTGACGCTAAGCAAGCTCTTGGAGTTCGGCGCGCTCACGCATGACGCCGCCGAAACG
>JANNWK010000586.1:0-5321 GCA_031408355.1 Myxococcales bacterium | reverse complement strand
CCTTGCTGGGAGTGACCGGGAGTCTGCTTGGCTTCGTCGGACTGGCGCTGCGCCGCCGACGTCGCCGTTGAATTTCAGCAGCCAGCGGGCCGCGAAGACCCGCTGGCGCCGAGCCAAGCGCTAAAGAAGTTTGACGTTCTCTGCGCGCGGTCCCTTGGGACCCTGGCCTTCGACGAAACTCACCTTCTGGCCTGGCTGCAGGTCCTCGAAGCGAACGCCCTCGCACGCCGACATGTGGAAAAACAAATCCTTGCCGGGGGCGGTCTCGATGAATCCAAAACCCTTTTCCGTAACTCGCTTAATCGTACCTTCGCTCATTCGATTCACCTTCGGAGAAGCCAGCGCTTGGACGGAAACAGCTCCCAGCCGAGCGCGCGCTTCGAGGACGCGGAAACGCGCCCGGGCGCACCCTACCCCGGCTTTGCTCGCCCGGGCGTCAAGAAACCACCCTTTCAGTGCAGCCGGCCCGATCCACTCACCCCGAAACCAGCGGTTCGGCGTAACCCAATGCTCAGATCCGCATATATTTCGCGGATTTCTGGACAATACCGAACCAGGGGCCGCTTCCCTCAACCCACGAATGTGGAGCTGGGGGACGTCACTTCTTCTTGCGTAGCGCTTCCGCCGCTTCCTTGGCCTGCCTGCCGATAGACCCGCTGGGATCGAGCTTGGCGGCCTTGTCGAGTGACTCGAGGGCCCGCTTCTTGTCCTTCTTCTCGAGGTGGCGACCCAGGTAGTAGTGGGCGGCCGGGAAGTTGCCATCGAGCTTGAGGGCCGCCTCGTAGTCGGCGAGCGCGCCGGCATCGTCACCGAAATCGTGGCGGCAGACGCCACGCCGGATGTGCAGATCGGCCGCATCCTTCAGCTTGATGGCCTTGTCGAGCGCGGCCACGCAATCTGGGAAAGCCTTCAGCCGACCAAAGCGCACGCCCAAGGCGGCAAGCAGCACCGGGTCCTCCACGTTCTGAACGGCCCGAAGCTCGGTCAGCGCCTCGTCCTTCTTGCCTGCGGCGGCCAGGTACTCAGCGTAGGTAATGCGCAGCTGCGGATCGTCAGGGCGCGCCTTCACGGCAGCGGCGTAAGCGGACATCGCTTCGTCCTTCTTACCCAGCGCCTCGAGCGAAAGCGCACGGTTGACCAGCAGCTCGGGTGACTTGGGATTCACCTTCAGCCCGCGCTCGCTCGTGGCAAGAGCGCCCGCGATGTCCTTCTGATCAAGCTGTGCGCCCGAAAGATTCACGGCCGCCTCGACCAACTTGGGATCGAGTTCAAGCGCCTTTTGGTACTGGGCGATGGCGGCTGGCACGTCGCCGAGGCCGTCGTTGGCAACGCCCAGGTAGAAAGCGGCCTGAGGATCCTTCGAATCCCTTGCGGCGGCCTCGCTCAGCGCCTTTTTGGCGCCCTCGAAGTCCTGCTTCTGAATGGCTTCCATGCCTTGTTTCACGAGCTCATTCGAAGGTGCCACCACCGCTCCGGGTTGAGGCGCCGGCTGGGTCGCAGGGGCGTCGTCGAGCGCGGGCGGGTTGTCGGCCGAGACGGGCGGCGGCGGAGAACCGCACGCCGTCAAGACCAGCACGAGCGAGGAGAGGGTCGCGAGCTCAAAGCGAGCTTTCAGGGTCATGAGTGGGAAGCCTTTTCGATGTGGGCGATGGTCGAGAGGATGCTCGTCTTGACCTCTTCGATGCGCTCGGTCCCGCTGAGCTTGGCTCCGGAACTCTCAGTCACGTAGAAGACGTCGGCCACCTGCGTGCCCTCGGTGTTGATCTTGGCGAGCGAAATCTGAAGATCGAGATGCAAGAGCGTGTTGGCCAGCCAGAAGAGTAGTCCCAGCTGATCCTTCGTGGTCACCTCGATCACCGAATGCTGGGTTGCGCAGCGGTTGTCGATGGTGACCTCCGTCTGCACTTTGGGCGTAGGCCGATCCGACCAACGCGAGCGCCCGGCTCCGCCGGTGACCAGCTCGCCTGGCGAAAGCTCCTGCCCCACCAAACGCGTGAAATCCCGCTCCAACTTGGTCAGCGCCGCCATCACGCCCGCGACGCTTTCGCCCGAACGCACCCAAAACAAGTCCAGCGCCCGCATGCGGCCGAACTGATCGGTCCAGGAGTAGACCTGCGCGCTTATCACCTTGCAGCGCGCCGCGGTGAGCGTGGCCGTGATCATGGCCAGCAGGCCTGGCCTGTCATCTGCGATGAAGCCGACCTCAACGTAGGGGTCATTGGTGGTCATGACCGTCACGTTGACTCGACTCATCTGCGCCTGACGCGCGAAGCGTGAGTGACGCACGATGTCCGGCGGCTCATTCGAATAGACGTAGCGCTCCGGCATGGCCGCCAAGAAGTGGTCCAAGAACTCGCGCTCGCCGCGCTCTGGACACAACGCCCTCACCTCGGCTCGGATCTGCTCCAGCCGCTCACCGCCGCGCTCGACCGCCCCGGAGGCGAAGAAGCGAAACGTGTGCACGTAAAGTTCCTCGAGCACGCGAGCCTTCCAGCTCGTGAGCGCCGTCGGGCTGGTGGTGGACACGTCGCAAATGGTGAGCAAGTAGAGCTCACGGAGCCCTTCCGGCCCGTGCAGATCCTGAGCAAACAGCTCGATGGTCTTGGGGTCGTCGATGTCGCGGCGCGTGGCCACGTGGTACATTTTTAGGTGGGTCAGAATCAGCTGCCCGACCTCACGCGCGTCCGACTCCGACACGCCCAGACGCGCAAGGATCGTCTTGGACAGCTCCGAACCGCGCTGGTCGTGGTTCTTGCCGCCGATGTCTTTGCCGATGTCGTGGAGGAGCGCCGCAAAGAAGAGCACCGCCGGGCGCGTCAGCTCCGCGGCGAGCCGTGAAGCCAGCGGGTGCTCGGCGGCCAATTCGCCGCGCACCAACGCGCGCAGCCGATCTACCGCCGCCACGGAGTGAACGTCGACCGTGTACACGTGGTAAACGTCGTGGTGCACGCGCCCTACCACTGGAGCGAACTCCGGAATCATGGCGACCAGCAGGCCAACGTCGTGCAGCTCCCTGAGCACGGAGCCATCGCGGAGCTTGGTGCGTTGCGCCGTCGTCACCAGTCGCACAAACAAGCGCGCGGCCTCCTCGCTCTCGCGCAGGGCGGCGCAGAAGCTCGGAGAGCCAGCCACTCGCGCCACGGCGTCCCTTGCGAAGGCGTACACGGGCAGGTCGCGCTTCACCGCCTCATCGTAAATCCGCAGCGCGAGCGCCGGCTCTGTCTCAAGATCTGCCGGATCCTCCAGGGAAACCTGGCGATTGGTCAGCTTGAGTCCTCGTCCCAGCGACTCCTCACGCGGGCGGCGCTTGGGCGGGGGGGCCGCGCGTGACAACAGCATCTCGCGCGCCTGCACCATGTTACGAGCATTGCGATAATACTCGCTCATGAAAGCTTCGACGCCGGCTCCGCCAGTGCCGTAGCCCAGCAGCTCCGCTACGGCCTCCTGGCGATCAAAGCTCAAGCGATCCGAGCGGCGCCCGGCGTCGAGGTGCAGCAGGTTGCGCACTCGCCAAAGTAAGGCGCTGGCCGTTTCAATCTGTTGCCACTCGCGAGGGAGTAGCACTCCCAGCCGTACGAGCTCCGACAGATGGTTGACCCGCCAGCGCGCCCGCGCCGCCCAATGAGCGATGTCGAGATCTCGTAGGCCACCGATGCCGTTCTTCACGTCCGGCTCAAGCAGGTACACCGAGCCGCCGAAGCGCTCCGATCGCTCGCTGGCGTGCTGCTCCATTCTGTCCAGAAAGCGCTGGATATTACTGGCCCCAAACAGGCCCTCGAAGGCGCGATTGATCAGCTTTTCGGTGCCGAGCCTGTCGCCCGCCACTACCCGCCAATCGAGCAGCGTCGTGGCAGTCGGCAGATCCGTGCGAGCTAGATCGATGAGGTCCGAGGCAGTGACGACCTGATGCCCGATCGACAAGCCCGCGTCCCACAGTGGGTACAGGAGCGCCTCGGCAACCTTTCCGACCTTGTCCAATCGCTGCGAGGTCAAGAGCCGTACGTCGAGGTCGCTGTGGAGCGCCAGCGCGCCGCGCCCGTAGCTACCCACCGCAGCGAGCCCGAGCTGCGCGAAGCTGGTGTCCTTGGCGAGCTTGCCCTCCAGGGCCTTGAACATTGAGCAGAGCAGGCCATCCACCGCGCGTGTGTGGCGCTCGGACGCGGGCAGCCCCGCCTCCAGCTTGCCCCCGCGCACCATCTCTTCCACGGCGCTGCGGTGGCGCTGAACGTAGATTTTGATCTCGTCGAGCAGGCCCGGGGAGGCTCGCTCGAGCAGCGGTCCGGAAACGGAAACGGACGCGGAGGAACTCATGTCAGAAGGAGGGCGGAACGCCGAACGGCGAGCCGAACCGGCTCCAGTTATAGCGCCGCACCTCCGCGGCCCGCAAATATCAGGCCCAAATGCGCCGAGGACGCCGCATGCTAGTCTGGCGGGGCGATGGATCGACGCGGTTGGTTAGGCGCGGTGGCGCTGGGAATGGCGTGCCTCTTGGTGGAGAGGGAGGCCGAGGCCACCCTCTCCATGGCTGTCCCGCTGGAGGCCCTGGTTGGCAGGAGCCATCATGTTTTGCTCGGCGAGCCGCTCGAGGCCTTTTCAGTTTGGGAGCGGAGCAAGGGTCAGAAGCAGATCGTCACCTACACCCGCGTGCGTACGAGCGACGTGCTGGCAGGGGCGGATCCGCAGGACACCGAGCTGCTCGTCCGTACACTCGGCGGCCGTGTCGGCGAGCTGGGGCAACTGGTCCACGGCGAGGCGCAGCTAGTCCTCGGCGATCGCAGCGTGCTCTTTCTGATGCCCGGTCGGGGCGCTCTGGCTGTGACGGCGATGGCCCAGGGACACTACCCGCTACGGCGAGATCCGAGCGGGCTCGAGCGTCTCCGCCGAAGCCCGACCCTGGCTGAGCTCGTCGACCAGGCCGGCTCTGCCGTGAAGCGGCTCCACGGCCAGAGCGTCGCCGACGCGCGCAGCCTCGTGCGTGGAGTGGTGCGCCGGTGAAGCGCATGGCCCGCCTGCTGGCTGCCACGCTTGGCTTGGTCTGCTCGCTCGGGGCGAGCCCGGCCCAGGCCTTTTGCCGCACCCATGGCTGCAACACGACCGACCCGGAACAGGCCTGCCAATACGATGAAACCGGCTGTCTGGCGACCGGACCCACCTTGCATTGGGCCTCGGGCTGCGTCTCCTTCGACGTGCAGAAGGATGGGTCCGCCTTACGCGGCATTTCGTACGAGTCGGCTCGCGCCGCCATCACCGCGGGCTTCGAGGAATGGCTGAACGCGGACTGCAACGGCACGGCCCCGGCGCTCGTCGTCACCGACTTCGGC
>JANNWK010000585.1:0-17057 GCA_031408355.1 Myxococcales bacterium | reverse complement strand
CTTGCCGCGACGCTTGAGGTAGAGCGCCGCGCCTCCGAGCCCTCCCAACACGACCAGTAGCCCGATCATCCTGCCCGTGCTGGGCAAGGCGGACTTGCCGCTCGCTGCCTTGGGCGCCGGGCGAGCCGCCAGCCAACCAGGAGCAGGCTTCGCAAGCTTGGGAGCCGCGGCGGTCGCCGCAGGCGCCGCTTTCGGTGCGGGAGCGGCGACAACGGGAGCAGGGTCGGCCGTCGGTGCTGGCGGCGGGCCCGCAGGTGGAAGGAGCTCGGCCCAGGCCGGACCAGAGGCTGTCAGGGCCGCCGCGATGACTCCCGCGTGGAAAACCTGACGCAGGGGTGTCATTCCTTTGAACCTCGACCGGTCCGGTCGTCACCGACGAGCACCTCGGTGAGCCGGATGCCGTAGCGTTCCCCGACCACGACCGCCTCGCCCCGGGCGATCAGTCGGTTGTTCACGTACACGTCCAGAGGCTCGCCGTTGGTCTTGCTAAGCTCGAGGATCGAGCCCGGTCCGAGCCGCAAAACCTCGCCAATTTTGGCAGTTTTCCGACCAAGCTCGATCGTCACCTCGACCGGCACGTCCATCACGAAGCTCAGCGTATCGCTGCCGCGCTGGGGTGTGGGGTCGGCCGGAGGCACCGAGAGCGGTGTCACCGAGCGCGGATCGGGCTGAGAGTCGCGCTCCTTGTCACCGGGACTGCGCGCGGAAGGTTCGCTCATGGCGACTACTACTTCAAGCTTCGTGCCTGCCGCGGATCTCGACCGCCAGCTGGCCGCGCGAGATCACCGGGACGCCCCGCAGCTTCTCGACGCCTGCAACGCGCACGATCACTGGGTCGTCGACAGCGGTGGTAAGGCGTAGCACCTGGCCTACCTCCAGCGACAACACGCGTCTCAGCCCCAGACGAACGCGGCCCAGCTCCGCGGTGATCTCGACTGGAACTTCCACGAGGGCTTCGGCCATCCGCGGGTCCCCCGCCTCTTCGGCGTCGTCGCCGTGCCCCTTGGAGGCCGTTTCCAGAGCTTCCGCGCCCATCGCTATGGCGATCCGCGCGTCCCCGGCGATTCCGTCGATCACGCACTCGGCCCGTAGTCCGTCGGTAAAAGCACCGTCGTGTTCATCGCCGGCCGGAATGCTGCGTGCGGAGGTCGCTCGAAGCGAGATACCGACCTCGCCCTTGACCGCCTCGGCGAAGTCCTCAGCCAGACCGCGCGCCAGCTTACCGACGAGCGCTTTCTGCGCCAACGTCAACTCCGCCCCAATGCCGCTGGCGGCGCGCTCGCCTCCGCCCAGCGCCCCCTCGAGGACGATCCCGAGCGCCTCGGGATTGATCGTCAAGCAGCCCCAGGCGGAGCCGTCCTCCGCCTCGAGCACGACCTCGAAGATCGGCCCCCGCTGCACGACGCGCTCGGACGCAAGGTCCACAATACAGACCGGCTCAGGCACGAGCCGGGCCCGGCGCTTGACGAGAAACGGCAGGGTCTTACGTGCGCCACGCGCAAAACGTTGGGCCACGTGGGCCATCGCGGTCATCGCGCCCTTGAGGTGGCGCTCGCGACCCGTGAGATCCACTCGTCGGAGATCGTCTTCGGCTTCGGCAAAAGCTGGCATCAGGCGCTCACTGAGCAACGAAGTCAGTGACGACGATACGCTTCGCTCGTTTCTTGCCTACCGCAGCGATCACCTCTTTGTTCAAGTCCTTGACGACCTGAGAAAAATTCTTGGGGTCGGAGAGCTGCTCGAAGTCGCGAGTCCGAAAGTAGCCAATGGCCGCCTCGCGCGCCCGAGGCACGTAGGGCTTGAAATCGGCTTCCTTGATCGTCTCCGGGAGCTCAATCGTAATGCCCACCTTAACGTGGCGAATGCTGCCATCCGCCGATCGCGTATCCACCACGATCGCTTCGAGGTTCTGCACCTCGTGCACATCCCCAACCGCGGACTTCGACTTGTGGTCGGCGACCTCGGTGCCGGCGTGTTCCGAATCAGCCTCTGCGCTGGATGCAGGCTCGGCGTCGTCCGAAGCGTGCTCCCCGCCCGCTTCATCTTCCTTGGGAGGATGAGCTTCGCCGGCGAGGTACTTGGGAGCCACTACGGCTCCAGCCACCCCAGCACCCACTACGAGTGCTAGGGCGACTAGTATACCGATGAGCTTTCCCTTGCCCTTCTTCTTCTCCACCGACTTGGGCTCCGAGGCTTCGTCCGACATCTCCGTCCTCTCAAGAGCTGGGAACTGTGCTCAACGCCTAGTTAGCGCTTGATGTTGATGAGCTCTTGAAGCATCTCATCAGCGGTCGTGATCGTCTTGGCGTTGGCCGAGAACGAGCGCTGATGTTGAATCAGACCTACGAACTCCTCGGCCAAGTCGACGTTCGACCCTTCAAGTGCACCCGCTGACGTCGCGCCGCGGCCGCCACTGCCAGCAACGCCCATAGCGGCGGTGCCTGAATCGCGCGTCTCAATCCACAGGTTCTGGCCAGCCCGGCCGAGCCCATCGTTGGAGCGGAATTTAGCGATAGCAAGCTGCGCCATCGCGACCTTCTGTCCATTGGTGTACAGGCCCTGAACGACGCCGGTGCCGTCGATAGCGAGGCCCGAGAAATCACCGGACGAGTAGCCGTCCTGCGACTGACTCGAGACGTTCGAAGGCGACGCGAACTGAGTGGTACCGTCGAGGCCCGTTCCGCCCGCGCCGATCGGGGTGCCGAAGTCGAGCGTGATGGCCTGACCTGCCGTCGCGCCGATGAAGTTCGCCGTGAGGGCTGTGCCAGCGACCGTATTCAGCGCGCCGTTCGTGGTGAAGGTCATGGTGCCACCCGCCGGCGGCGTCAGCTCGAAGTTCTGACCGGGCAGGCCGCCCGTCACTTCATCGCCGTCCGCTATTGCGTGAAACTCCCAGGCGCCCGCCACCGCGGTCTTGCGGAAGTAGACGTCCACCGTATGACCCTCACCGAGCGAGTCGTAAACGGTCAAAGTGGACGAGAAGTTGGCGGTATTCGCGGGATCTTGCGGGTCCCAGGGCAAGACCGGCATCGTCTCCGAAGAGTCGAGGTTCGCCGTGATCTCGATGTTGTTGGTGTCGTTGGCGGGCAAGGCGGACGTGGGCGCCTTAACGTCGGAGATCGACGCCGCAAACGTTCCATCGGGGTTGGCCGCGTAGCCCTGAACCTTCAGGCCCTGCGAGTTGGTCAGGTTGCCGTCGCGATCGAGGACGAACTGGCCAGCTCGAGAGTAGAAGTTGCTGGACAGGCCGTTGACCGTGCCGTTGACGACAAAGAAGCCGTCCCCGTTCAGCGCGACATCCGTCGCAACACCTGTGTTTTGAAGCGTGCCCTGGGTGAACATCTGTTGAATGTCGCCCACTCGGACGCCCGACCCTGGCAGTGCTGACGAGGTGCCAGCGAGGATCGAGTGACCAAGCACGTCCTCGAACACTGCCCGTTGAGCCTTGAAGCCCACCGTGTTGGTGTTCGCGATATTGTCGCCGACTACGCCGAGGGCTTCCCCTTCAGCGCGCAGGCCGGAAACGCCCGAATACATTGCTCTGAGAACCATGGAGCCCTCCTAAAAAAGGCCTTATTTGTTACGGTTTTGGTGGTGGAGATTCGACCCGGAGAAGGTCGGATACTGGTACAGATACTCCGTTCGACAGATGTAGAACGGGGTAACCTTTGTCGAACGACACGCCGGTAAGCATGCCAGTCGTTTCTTGGGATACGACGACGGTGCCGCCGTCCGCATCGATCGCCGAGACGTTCACGGCGTACGTGCCCGCAGGCTGTACAATGCCGTCGTCGCTGCGACCATCCCAGTTGATGCGAATCGTGCCGGGGTCGCGCGCTCCCAAATCCATGGTGCGCACAACACGGCCACTCTGATCGGTAATCTTGACGACCGTCTGGTCGCTCTCTTTTGCCTGCGCGAAGGCGACAGGCACGCCCAAACCAGAACCATCGGTGGTGATGAGCGAACCCTTCACGGTCGCCAAGCTACCCACCATGCTCACGACGTTCGAGTTCGCGAGGCCTTGGTTCTGCAGCATCATCTGGTCGAGGCGGTCGTTCACCCCCATCGACTGCTCGAGGGAGCTAAACTGAGCAAGCTCGGCCACGAACGCCGCGTTGTCCTGCGGCTTCAGCGGATCCTGATTCTTGAGCTGGGCCACCAGTAGCTTGAGGAAGGCGTCCCTGCCCATCGCCTTGTTGCTGCCCAGCGCGCTGCTGAGAGCGGGCGGGCTAGTTGTGGTGTTGTTTACGGGGGCGACCATCGTTTCAACCAATCAGCGTCAAGCGTTTGTGAGCCCGCTTGCGCGTAGCGTCGGGATCCTGCTCGGTGCCGCTTTTGGGCGGCTCGGGCCTGGGCCCCGACGGGCTCGTACGGTGTTGAGCAAGAACGGTGCCGACCTCCGAAGCCGGTACGATGTTCAGTGAGAGCACGCTCATCCCGGCCCGCTCCAGAGCGGCCCGCAAGCCTTGGCTCCCCAGCGTGACCGAGCGCGCAAGTTGTTCATTTTCAAGGCCAATTGTCACACGCAGCGCGCCGTGCTCGCGGTCAACCGTCACCTCGAGCTCACCCAGTTCGCCGCCATCTACCCGTACGACCAAGCGCTCCGCCGCGGAGCCCTCGGGCGCATCACTGCTCGCAGCCACAGTGGTGGCCGCTTCTGGTGTCAGAACTCCGCCACTCGCGCGCCAAGCGCTCGGCATCTCCTCGAGCGACAACAACGGCACCTGCGCGACGCTGACTTTCTGCGCCAAAGCGGCCCACAGCGCAGCCGAAGCCTCGCCGTCACGCGCACCGCTCGCGTCCTCACGTTCCTGTGGGCGAGCGAGATCGCGCAGCCCGCCAGTGGAGCCAAATCCGGTCATTCCTCGTGCTCCGCGCGGGTCAGGCGAAAGCGAAGAGCCGCGAGCTCATCCTCAAGCTTGCGCTCGAGCTGGCCGGTCCGCTTCTGCTCTTGCTCCTCAATGCGCGACGACAGCACTTCGACCTTCTTCAGGTCGGTTCGGGCAACCATCACCTCACCCTGCACACGTAGTGTCTCAAGCTGGGCCCGGGCCACTTCCACGCGAGCCTGTTCGTGATGCAGTCGGCGGCCCGTGAGCCACTCGTTCGCCTCAACCCAGCTCTTGACACTCAGCGTGGAGTCCGCCTCGGCAAGCTTCAGTCGCGACTCGGAGGCCTGCTCGAGCTCACGCTGCTTGGTCTCCTCGACCGACAGCGCCTGCGCTTCGGCCGAGCGACTGCTGACCAGCTTCGTGACGCGCTTGTCGAGCTCCTTCTCACGCAGGTCCACGACCCTTTGGATGCGGTGACGACGCGGACTCATCTACGACCTCCACGCTGGGCAGGGGGGTGTTCGGCCAGCTTGGCGAGCTGCCCGAGTCGCGTCAGGCTCTCCTCAGCGCTGGCGCTTTCCGAGACTTTCTGGCGAAGGAAGGCTTCAAGCTGCGGCATGGCGGCGCAGGCCGTGTCCACCCGTGGATCGCTGCCGGTGACGTAGGCGCCGACCTGAATCAGATCTTGCGCGTCGCGATAGGTGGACAGCATGTCGCGCACGGAGGCGGCCGCGCGCATCACCGGCTCCGCGGCGATCTCAGGCGCGAGCCGAGAGATGCTGCCGAGCACGTCGACCGCCGGGAAGTGTCCCTTCTCGGCCAAGCCCCGGGACAGCACAATGTGTCCGTCGAGGATGCTGCGGACAGCGTCGGCTATCGGGTCGGATAGATCGTCGCCCTCGACGAGGACCGTGTACAGGGCGGTGATCACGCCTGCGCCGGAGCCGGTTCCGGCCCTTTCCAAGAGCCGTGGCAAAGCCGCGAAGACGCTGGGCGGGTAGCCCTTGGTGGCGGGCGGCTCGCCGGCAGCCAGGGCCGCTTCGCGCAGCGCCATCGCGTAGCGGGTAACCGAGTCCATCACGAGCAGCACGCTCTTGCCCTGGTTGCGGAAGTACTCCGCCAGGGCGGTCGCCGACTCGGCACCCCGAGCGCGCACCAGCGGCGGCATGTCACTGGTTGCCGCCACGACGACGGTCTTGGCCAAGCCCTCGGGGCCCAGCGAGTTGCGGATGAAGTCGTTCAGCTCCCGACCTCGCTCGCCCACCAGCCCGACCACGTTCACGTCGGCCTGCGAGGACCGACAGATCATGCCGAGCAAGGTGCTCTTGCCCACACCGGCACCGGCAAAGATGCCCATGCGCTGGCCGACTCCGAGTGGCAGCATGGCGTCGATCACCCGCACCCCGGTCGACAGCTGGTGCTCGATGGGCCGGCGCGTGAACGCCGGCGGAGGCGCGGCGTTCACCGGACAGAGCCGCTCCGCCGCAATCGCGCCGCCACCGTCCAAAGGCCGACCGAAGCTGTCGACGACCCGACCGAGCAGCGCGAACGACGCCGGCACCGTTGCCCCGCGCATGAGCCTGACGGCGCGCGCACCGGGACGGATCCCCACCAGGGGACCGAGCGGGGTCGTCAGCAGGCGCCCGCTGCGAAAGCCCACGACTTCAACGTCCAGCGTGGCGCCCGAGGCATCTTGAACGCTCAGGCTGTCGCCGACGGCCGCATTGAGGCCGGCCACCTCGACGATCAAACCTACAACCTGCGACACCACGCCCTCAGGCGTATGCACAGGTGCCGTCCGGCAACGGTCGATGAGTCGGTCCAGCATCAGCGAGAAGGCCTCAAAGCGAGTGCCTGCTCTTTTGCAAGCACTGGGCCTAGGCGCCGACTGAGCCCTTCGTCGCTACTCGGCCGGTTGGGAGTCAGGCCGCAGGGCGTGGAGCAGCGTGGCCAGCCGAGATTCGATGGATTCGTCGACTTGGCCGAACTCCGTTTCGACGATGCAGGCGTGCTCCGCCAGCGCCGACTCCACGCGCACTTCCACGTTGCGGCCGCGGTCGAGCAGGCGTTGTTCCAGCGCCTCACGCTGGCCGTCGAAACCCGACCCAAGGCGCACGAGCAGGCGGTCGTGTTTACCGAGCGCCTCAAGGCCCTCGCGAACCAGGTCGCCCACGAGCTGCGGATGTAGGCTAATTTCTCGGGCGATCACGCGGCGGGCGATCACCGCGGCGAGCTCCGCCAGCTGGCTGGCGGTTTGCTCGAAGACGCGTTGACGCTCGCCCGTCAAAAGCTCGACCGCGTCCTCGAAGGCCCGACCCAGCTCCGGGTCAAGGATGGGCGAGCCGGCCGGCACGGCGGCGGCGGCGGCGGGCGGCGCGTGGGTGGGTGATCTCACGGAAGGCGGAGGAGCGGCCTCCGAAGGCCTGCCGGTGCGGCGCTCCTCGCCGAGCTCCTGGCGCATCGCATCCACAAACTCCGTCGGCAAACGCGGGGGTTTCAGCGAGGGCGAGTCGCGGCGCGGCAACTGGCCGCGGGCGTGCGGCAGCCAGGAAGGCGCGCGTCGAGCCGGCGTCGAAACGTTGGCAAACTTCGCGCGGCGGGGGGCGTCCGGCATGGGTTCGGCTTCAAACCATCGCATTCTGGTTGTTCTCGAGTGAAATGGTGCCCTCAGCGTCGAGCCTCAAGGCCACTTCCACGATCTCGCGTTGCGCCGCCTCGACGTCGGAAAGGCGCACACCGCCCATGATGTCCATGTCCTCTTTGATGCGCTCAGCGGCGCGCTTGGACATGCTGTTAAAGATCTGCGTTTTCAGCGCTTCAGGCGCTGTTTTCAGGGCCATGGTGAGACGTTCGACCGGCACCGACTCCAGCAGCGAGCGCAAGGCTCGCGCGTCGAGCGCGCTCAGGTCCTCGAACGTATACATGGCCTTGCGGATCTCGCCGGCCAGCTCGGAGTTGCCTTCTTCGATGGATCCGAGCAGCGCCTCGCCGGTCTCGCGCCCGAGCCGGCGCACGAGCGCGGCTGAGCGCGCGATACCGTTCACTTCCATCACGGCGCCGGCCGTGCTCGTTGGCAGCTCGGCGGAAAGCGCGTTGGCCACGTCCTCCAGCAAACCGGCTGGGATCTCGCTCATGGTGCCCAAACGCTCGAGCACATTGGGGCGCGAGGCCTCGGGCAGGGCCTCCAGCACCCGAGCGGCTTTTTCGTTGTCGAACTGAGACAGGATCGCCGCCACGAGCTGTGGGTGCTCGTTTTCCATGATCGCAGCCAGTGCTTGCGGCTCGGCGGCGGCCAAGCGCTGCATCGCGGTGGCCTCCACCTCAAGGAAGATCGCCTGTGCTGCAGGCTCTCCGAGGGCACGCCCGGTCAATTTGCGAAGGTACGGGACGCCCCCGCCAGGCACCGCCACGCCGCTGCGCCCGCGCTCGATGAACTCCGCGTAGACGCCGTCCAAGGCGAGGCTCGGCACCGTGCGCAGGCCCGACGCCGCGTCGCGCAGCTTGCTCACATCGCCGGGATCCATCGCCGCGAGAATGGGCGTCGCCGTCGCCTCATCCATCGAGAGCAGCATCAGCACGGCTTTCTGAGGTCCAGTGAGCGCCAAGGACTGCATCCGTGGTCAACACCCATGCGAGTAGCGTGCCGACCCGTCAGGCCGCGGAGGACGAGGGCAGCGCCGCCGGCTCCTCGGCCAGCCACGCCTTGAGCACGACCGCCGCGTTGGCCGGATCTTTGGCCGCCATGCCGAGGGCGTATTCGCGGATTTCCCCGGCAACTTCGGGCTCCTGCAGCAAACGCTTTCGGTCGGCGGCGGGCAGCGCCGCGGCCGCAGCCGCCATCGCCGACCCGGGGCCGAGCTCAGCGAGCATCGCCGACGAGTCGAGCAGCTGCGGCAGGGTCCGGGGACCCGGCGCCGGGACCTTCTTCGGCCTAACGATGAGCACCAGGACGCCCAGAACCAGAACCAGGCCCAGAGCGCCCAGTGCGTAGGGCAGCCAAGGTTTCTGGCCGAACAGACCCACCGGCGCTGCGACGCCGTCCGCGTCGAGTTTGGCAAACTGGGTGGCCTGAACCGTCACGGTATCCCCACGCTCGGCGTTGAAGCCCACGGCGCGCTTCACCGTCTCCTCGAGCGCCTTCACCTCTTCGGGAGGCAAAGGCGCGAAGGCGAGCTTGTCGCCCTTCTTGAGGTAGCGGCCGTTGAGCATCACGGCCACGCTCAGACGGCGAATGTCGCCCGGAGGTGTGGTCGTTTTCTGAGTAATTTTCTGCACTTCCCAGTTGCGCGTCTGCGTCCTCACGCCGTTGCCGCCGCCCGCGGGCCCGACCGCTTCGGCCACCGGACCCTCGCCCTGCGCGTCCGGCAGGTTCGTTTTCGCGCCGGGCACACCGGCCACGCCGGCCTCGCCCGTCGCGGTCCCCTCTTCGACCTTGTGCTCGCTGCGCAGCGCCGTTTTTGTGGGCTCGTAGAGCTCCTCGGTCTTCTCGCGAGCGGAAGAGTCCAGGAGCAGGTTCACGCGCACGTCGGCGTTTCCAGGTCCGAGCACCCGCTCGAGCTGCGCCTGAGCGTCGGTCTCGAGCTGGCTGGCCATGAGGCGCGCCTGCTCGGAGTTCAAGTCGGCCAAATCTCCGCCACCCGGAGCGTCAGAATTCGGACGGTGGAGCGTCACGCCTTCGGTACTGACCACCGACACGCGGTCCTTGCTCAACGTCGGCACCGCCGCCGCGACCAGATGAACGATGGCCGCAACCTCGCGGCGCCCGAAATTATGCGAGTTTTCCAGCTTGATCACGACCGATGCCGAAGCGGTCTCTTCGCGCGCCGCAAACAGTCGACGCTCCGGCAACACGAGGTGAACGCGAGCGCCTTTGACGCCCTGCACGCTCATCACCGAGCGGGAAAGCTCGCCTTCCAGGGCTCGGCGCAGGTTCACCTGCTGCTCGAACTCCGTGGCGCCCATCCGCGAACGGTCGAAGATCTCGAAGCCGACGCTCCCGCCGTGGGGCAAGCCGCCCGCCGCGAGCTCCAGCCGCAAGGCGGGAATACGCTCTTCTGGCACCAGAATGGCGGTCCCTCCCGCTTCGAGCTTGTGCGGCACCTGGGCGGTCTTGAGCTTCTCCACGATGGCCGCCGCGTCTCCGGTTCCGAGCTCCGTGTACAGCGTTCCGTAGCGTTCTTGGCTGCCGAGCACGCTGAGCGCCAGCACGCCGACCAGCACGAGGGAGGTCACCACCACGAGCGCGAGGCGCTTGGCCGTGGGCAATGAGGCCCAGAACTCTCCGAATTGTTTGAAGAACGAACGTGCCTTTTCGGGCATAGAGGGCTACTTCCGGGCTAAATCTGCATCCGCCAAAGTTCGTAGAACGCGTCGATCACCTTGTTGCGCACGCTTCCCACCAGCTTCAGTTCGATATCCGCCTGAGTAAGCGCAAGCATCGTGCCGTGGATATCGTCCGAGGCCCCCGCCGCAAACACCTCGCCGGCCGCCTGACCCTGCTGGATGCTCTGGTTGGCCGAAGCAGCGGCAGCGGCCAGCATTTCACTGAAGATCTCGGCGCCTTCAGCGCGGGCACCCGAAATACCGACCGGCGCTGCCTCAGTTTGGGGCAGCACCAGGGGCAGGCTGGAAGCCTGCACTGGACTCATACGGCGCGACCGATCCCGATGGCGCTCTTGGCCATCTGTTTAACGCTTTCAATCGAGGTCACGCCGGCTTCGTAGGCACGGGAGGCCGTGATCATGTTGACCATTTCCTCCACGGCGTTGACGTTCGGGTACTCGACGTAGCCGGCCCCATTGGCATCGGGGTGGCCGGGTTCGTACACCATCATGCCGGGCCGCTCGTCGGCCTGGATGCGGGCGACGCGCACCATGGATACCCCCGAGTCCGAGCTCAACATGCCCCGCTCGCGATCGAGCGCCACCGCCTCAAAAACGGGGTCCAAACGCTTGTAGGGTCCGCCGCCCTCCACCTGGGTGGTCCGCGCGTTGGCCAGGTTCCCCGCGATGGTATTCATGCGAATGCGTTCGGCCGAGAGCCCCGACGCCGCGACCTCTAAAGCGCTGAAAACACCGAGCATTTAACTAGGCACCTTTCCCGTCGCCAGCGGCGTAGCTGAGCTGTCTTAGCTCCGCCGAGACGATCGCCGAAACCACGTCGTAGCGAAGCTGATTGGCGGCTACCTTCGCCGCTTCCCGGTCGAGAGAAACGTAGTTGCCGTCGTTGCCCGCGCCCGCGGACAAGTCCTGGAACACCCGCCCCTCGAGAGACGCGCCGTCCGCGTCGGGAGTCTGGAAGTGGGACGCATTCGTGCGCTCCATGGCCACGCCCAGCGCGCTGTCGAAGCTGGTGGTGTCCACGCGGCGCAGATCACTCGGGTGAAAGCCGGGCGTGTCCACGTGTGCGATATTGGATGCCAGCACCGTGTGGCGCTCGAGGTGGTAATCGAGCGAGGCGTGGAGCGAGCCAACGGCGCCAAACAGATCGGACATTGCAGGCAGGTGTTCAGCACGCGCCATGCCAAGCCAGGCCGCAGCGAAAATTTCTGCTCAAGGGTCGCCGCCGACCTCCGTTCACTGGCGGTAACGCAGAGTTGAGCCCGCTGGGGTGAATTCTACCCAGCCCAGGTACTCGTTGACCCCCTGGCAGTTTCCTCGCTTTTCAGCCGATATCGCGTGGCACGGGTGTCGCCCGCCTGGGTGAACGCTGACCTGGCGCCCAGGTAGGCGCCTGTAACCCGGCGAACTTCCACAGGTCCCGAACTCACGCCAGCGCCAAACGAACGACGCGGCTTGGTCGGTGTTCTGACGCTTGGCCCAACCATTGCTTTGGGACCTGCTGCCCTTGAGCAGGAGACTCCCCTATGTATGACAGCGAAGCGCCGGTGGCCGATTCTCACGTCAGTTCCTTCGACCCCATCGAATCGGCGTCTGGCGTGATGCCGGCTGCGCAACGGCAGATCGAGCTGCTCGCTGAACTCCGCGAGGAGCTCATCGAGGAGGACAGCGCGGAACCCGCGACCATCGCCGACACCCCGCTGCCTGAGGAGCTGCCCGGTAGCATGCAGGGAGTCGTCGGACTGTCGGCATCACTCGTCGATGTGTATCGCGTCATCGACCGGGTCGCGGACACCACCTGCACCATCCTGATCACGGGCGAGAGCGGCACGGGAAAGGAGTTGGTCGCACGCGCCGTACACCGCGCCAGCCCGCGCGTCGCCAAAGCCTTTGTTGCGGTCAACTGCGGCGCCATCCCCGAGGCACTGCTCGAAAGCGAGCTGTTCGGTCACGCCCGCGGCGCCTTCACCGGCGCGCACGCCAACAAGGTAGGGCGCATCGCGCTCGCCGAGGGCGGCACGCTGTTCCTTGACGAAATCGGCGAGATGCCGCTATCGCTTCAGGTGAAACTGCTGCGGGTCCTGCAGGCGCGCGAGTACTCGCCCGTCGGCGACAACCGCACGCTCAAGGCCGATGTTCGCATCGTCGCCGCCACCAACGTCAACCTGGAGAACGCCGTGCAATCCGGCGCGTTTCGCGAAGATCTGTATTACCGCTTGAACGTGATCCACCTGACAGTACCCGCCCTGCGCGAGCGTCCCGAAGATGTTCCGCTACTCGTCCAGCACTTTCTGAAGAAGGCCAAAGAGAAGGTCGGCCGGACCAATATCGAAGGAGTTTCTCGGGCCGCGGCCCAGGTGCTCGCCGATTACCAATGGCCCGGCAACGTTCGCGAGCTCGAGAACACCGTCGAGCGTGCTGTCCTGCTCTGCCAGAACCCGCTCATCGAACCGAAGGATCTGCCCCAACGAGTCTGTGGTTTGGGCGTGGAGAAGCGCGTCTCCCCTCGCCTGCCAGACGCCGGCCTCGATCTGCGCAACGCGGTCGAGTCGTTCGAGAATCAACTGATAAGGCAGGCCCTCGAGCGCACCAAGTGGAACAAGAAGCAGGCGGCCTCGCTGCTTGGTCTCAACCGCACCACCTTGGTCGAGATGCTGAAGCGCAAGCGACTTGGACCGCAGGCTGCCTGAGCCGCAAAGCGTTGCGCTTCGCCAGTTGGCGCGACCCTTGCTCTAGGGAGAAGCGTGAAGTCCCTTCCCGTGGCGGTTGCAGCCGCCTGCCTGGCCATGCTCGGACTGCCCCACGCAGCGCACGCCGAGGAGTACCTCATGGACGGCGTCTTCGGAGTCGGCAGTGGTCTCGAAGGCGGCGATCCAGGACCGGGGCTCGAATGGCGACGCGCCAGGTTGCGTGTGGTGGCCGGAATTGACCTACGCAGCGACGAGGCCGAGGCCGAAGCGCTGGGTTTTCGCGGCTTCGTTGAGGTCGAGGACAGGGCCAGCCTCGGCGCCGAAGTGCGCTATGAAAAGTGGATGGCCCGCAACTTTGCGGTCTGGGGCGGGCTCACCGGCACCATCGCGCCCGAAACCCTGCTGGGCGCAGGCGTGGGCGCAACGGCCATCATTCCCTTCGGGAAGCGGGTGGGACTCTTCATCGAACCTTCCTTCGCAGCGTTGCCCTTGGGCAGCGATACGCCCGGCGACTCCATCCTCGTTTGGGGACTGCTGGCCGTCGGCGTGAGGCTTGGGCTGTGAGGGCCTCTCATTGGCTACTGCTGGCCCTGCTGGTGCCACTCACAACACCTTTCGCCTGCGGGGGTGACAGTTGCCTACGCAACACCGACTGTGCCAGCGGCAGCGCCTGCCGCGCCGGGAAATGCGTCGTGGAGAATCCCAGCTCGACCCCTGCGGATGCGGGCGCGGCTGGCGAAAACACCGGCGAGGTCGGCGGCAGCGGCGGCAGCGTTGCCGGAACGGCCGGCAGCGGCGGTAGCGCGGGCAGCGGCGGTAGCGGCGGTAGCGGCGGTGCGGCAAACGGCGGCGCGGCAGACGGCGGCGCGGCAGACGGCGGCGCGAGTGGCGAGCCGACCACTGTGGCAGGCGCCGGCGGCGCCTGAGCCAAGCGCCTGACACTCGTAGTACCCGGCCCGTTGACGCAAGCGGCCGAGGCGCGAGCAAGCGCTGCAACCCAAGCCGTTTCCGGCTCGTCCGAGGGCCGAGGCAGCTCCGGCACGACTCCTGCTACCTGAGCCTCGTATGTTCCGCTCCCTGAACATTGCAGCGACTGGGATGAACGCTCAAGAGACGAATCTTGAGTCCATCTCCCACAACATCTCGAACGGCAACACGGTCGGCTACAAGAAGCAGCGCGTCGACTTCCAAGACCTCTTGTACCAAACCGTCAAGGCAGCGGGTACGCCCACTGGCCCCACCACCACTTCGCCCACGGGCTTGCAGGTGGGCACCGGCGTGCGCGTCGTCAGCACCTCCCGCATCTTCGAGCAGGGCTCACTGCTCAACACGGAGAATCCGCTGGACGTCGCGATCGAGGGGCAAGGCTTCTTCGTCATCCAGCAACCCGATGGAAACCCGGCCTACACCCGCGCCGGAACGCTGCGCACGGACGGCGACGGCCGTGTCGTCAATGCCGAGGGATTCCCGCTCGAGCCACCGCTGACCATCCCGCCTGACGCTTCGAGCGTTTCCATCGCAGCTAACGGCACCGTTTCGGTCACCTTGGCCGGGCAACCGAACCCCACCGACATCGGCCAGATCACCACCGCGAACTTCGTCAATCCTGGCGGGCTCCAAGCCATCGGTCACAACCTGCTTGTTCCTACCCAGGCCAGCGGCGAAGCCCAAGTCGGGGAACCCGGCAGCGACGGGCGAGGCTCACTCTTGCAGGGCGCCGTCGAGCAATCCAACGTCGACATCGTCGAAGAGATGATCGGCCTCATTAGCGCTCAGCGCGCCTACGAAATCAACTCCAAGGTGATCACCACGGCGGACGAAATGATGCGCGCCGCAACCCAGATGCGATGATGATGCGCCGCGCGCCACTGCTACTGCTCGCCATGCTCGTCACGACGTCGCTGTCGTCGGCGGAGCAGGCGCGCGTCGTTACGGGCGCCAAGCTCAAGCTCTCCGACGTTCTTTCGCTGCTGCCGGACTCCGTGGCGGACTTCGAATTCGGCCCCTCGCCCCCGCCCGGCAGCTCCCGGCTCGTCACTCGCCGCGAAATCGCCAATTTTGCGAGCAAGAGCGGCGTCGACGTCAGCGACCTCAAGCTACCGGCAACGATCCGCGTGACCAGCGCCGCAAAGCGCTGGTCCACGAGCGAGCTTTTGGCCGCGAGCCTGCCGGAGCTGACCCGCAGCCTGCCGCCTGGCGTTAGCCTCAAGCACGCCAAGACCTCCGCTCGACTCGTCACGTCTCCGGAGGCGCGCGTGACGGAGATACGGCTCCCGAAGTTCCCGCGCAAGGAAGGCGCCTTTCTCACGACCGTCATGGTTGAGCTGTCCAACGACGGCGAGGTCGTCGCGCGAGCTCCTATCGCGCTCACCCTCGAGATCAGTCGCGAAGCGGCGGTCGCCGCGGTCAGTAAGGGCTCGCGGGTGCAGCTAGTCATCGAGAGCGGCCCGGCGCGTATTGCGGCCACGGCTATAGCGCTCTCGGACGGCGAGGTCGGGGAAACGCTGCAGTTCCGGGTCGCTGCAACCCAGCGGATCCTGTTCGGCAAGCTTCTGAGCTCAAGCCTTGCGAGGGTCGTGCAATGACCCGAGCCTTCTGGCTTGGAATGCTCGGTCTAGCGTGGTCGCAGGGCTGCGCGCCCAATCACATTCAGCCCTTTACGGCGCGCGAGCGCAAGTACAAGGCCGGTGAATACGCGGCGTCCCAGGCCCAGAACAAGCCTTCCACGGGTTCCATCTACACCGAGGCACAGTCTGGCTACTTGGAGGACACGCGCGCGCTCCGCATCGGGGACATCGTGCTCGTCCGCATCAACGAGAAGGCGGACGCCGAAGGCGGAGCGACCACCAACCTATCCAAGAACACCAACCGCGAGGCCGGCATCACAGCCTTGCTCGGCCTCGTGCCCGCGATCCAAAAGGCCTACCCGAACATCGATCCCAAGGCGCTGATGGCGATGGCCTCGGAGTACGACTTCGCGGGCGAAGGCAAGACGCAGCGCGCCGGCAGTCTAAAGGGCGTGATCGGCGTCAAGGTCAAGCAGGAGCTACCCAACGGTGACCTCTTCGTAGAGGGCACCAAGGTCGTGATGATCAACTACGAGGAGCAGCACCTGTATATCTCCGGCGTCATTCGCTCCTCGGACATCGCCCCTGACAACTCCGTCGACTCGTCGCTGATAGCAGACGCCCGAGTCGAATTCACCGGCCGCGGCGACATCGACGACCAGGTCGAGCGCGGCTGGCTGACGAAAATCTTAGATTTCGTGAGTCCATTTTGAGCCTCCGCACCCGACTTTCGGCTGTATTTCTGGCGATCTTGTCGGTGCTCGTGTTGGCACCTTGCGAAGCTCGCGCCGACAAGGTGCGGGATCTGGTCGACATCGTCGGCGCTCGCGAGAACCAACTGGTCGGCTACGGTGTCGTGACGGGCTTGAATGGAACGGGCGACGACGTCTCGGCGCCGTTCGCCATGCAATCCTTGCGATCGCTGCTACGTCGACTGGGCGTTCAGGTGGACGCGCGCCAGATCCGGCTGAAGAACGTGGCGGCCGTGATCGTCACTGCGAATATTCTACCGTTCGCGCGCTCGGGCTCCAAGCTCGACATCGTCGTTTCCTCGATGGGCAACGCCAAGAGCCTGCGCGGTGGGGTGCTGATCCAGACGCCGCTGCGTGGCGCCGACCGCCGCACCTATGCTGTAGGTCAGGGGCCGCTGGTGCTGGGCGGCTTCTCGGCGGGCGGGGGCTCCGGCAGCTCGGTTCAGGAAAATATCACCACGGTCGGTCGTATCCCGAGCGGGGCCATCATCGAGCGCGAGATCAAGACAGTCTTCGAGAGCGGGGGCAAGGTCACGCTGGCGCTGCGCGCGCCGAACTTCCAGACGGCACAACGCATTTCAGAAGGCCTGAACAAGGCCATGGGCGAAGGCACTGCGCGCGCGCTGGACGGCGGCTCGGTCGAGGTCAAGGCTCCCAGCGAGCTGAAGAACAAGCCGGTGGAGCTGGTCTCCAAGCTCGGCGAGGTGGACGTGGAGCCCGGCAGCGTCGCGCGCGTGGTGCTGAACGAGCGAACCGGCACGATCGTCGCGGGTGGCGACGTGAGGCTCTCCCCGGTCGCGATCGCCCAAGGTGGCATCACCATCTCCGTCAAGGAGAGCCGGGAGGTCTCACAACCGGGTCCCCTGGCCCGCGG
>JANNWK010000584.1:0-2135 GCA_031408355.1 Myxococcales bacterium | reverse complement strand
AAATCGAGGTTCTCCGCGATCAGACCACCGTCCAGGTAGGCGTTCACTCGGCCCAGATCCGAGTTAACCAGGCCGTACCAGGCGACGCGCGTGCCGGTGAAGGTGAGCTCGAGCGCGGCGCCTGCCGAGCGTGACGCGTGGCTGGTGCCGCCAACGTAGGTGGCGTCACCCGTCAGCGCGTCCCAGGTGCCAAAGTACGTGACGTCGGGTGAGGTGTCGTCGATGACCTGGCTCGAGAGCGCCGGGGTGCCGGGCCAGATGCGGTTCAGCTCGCGGAAGTCCGCCGAACGGATGACGAGCGGGCCGTCGGCCGCGAACGAAATACTGTCATCGTCCGCTGGGAACGCGACGCTTTCGGTATACGAGAATTGGCCGTCATTCCCGAAAATCTCGAGCTGGCCGTGGTCGGCCAGCACGCGCAGTTTGAGGCCGCCTTGTAGCGGGGCCAGCGGCAGTCCCTGCAGGGTCTGGTCGATCCAGTCGTAGACGATGACTTTGTCAGCGATCTGCAGACGGATCTCTTTGGGCTGATCGGGTGTGTCCTCGAGCACGACTTCGAAGTCGAAGGCCTTGGAGCGAATGCCGGCCAGCAGATTTTTCCCCTGGCCCAGCGTGCGCGTTTCGAAATGTCGCGTCGTGCCGTACAGCTGCTGTATCTCCGCGATCGGCGTGCGGGTCAGGCGTACCCCCTCCGGAAAGGTCCGTAGCCCCAGCTCGACCGGAAACGTCGCGGCACCGCGCTGAGGCGCGCTGGGCAGGGTATCACCGCGGAGCCACGCCATCTGCACCGCGCGCTGCTCCGGAAACGTCGCTCGAAATGAGGTCCGGGCGCCGTAGAAGCTGGGACCGCTATCCATGGCAAAGGGCCCCGCGCTCGTGACGAACGTTTGCCCGTCGAAGTCACCGACCAGGTAGGCGCCCGAAAAGTCGTTCAGCACCCAGCGCCTGTCATCAGCGCGCCCGTCGACCAGGAGCTCGTAGAGATCCGGCACCAGCTTGCCCCAGGCAACGTTGCCGCGCTGGGTCCAGGTCTTCAGATCGGGCGAAGTGTAGAAGGTGATGCCGCTTTGCCAGTAGGCACACACCCATTGCTGAGTCGCTTCGTGCCACAGCACGACCGGATCGCGGTTGCTCTTGTAGTCGGCGTCACCAATGGCTACTGGATTGCCCTGATAGAGCTGCCACGTTTGACCGGCGTCGCTACTGAACGCGAGCGACGTGCCGGCGCCGGTGTCTGTGAACACCGCGACGTAGGCGGGCTGAGCGCCACTCTGAAAGCCGGCGCTGTTGTTGATATCGACCACGACCGAGCCGGCAAAGGGCTGGGCCACCACGTTCACGCCCGGCGTCAGCATGTAAGGCTGGTGCTGCCAGTGCAGGAGATCCGGACTGGTAGCGTGCCCCCAATACTCACTCCGCCCCGACACGAAGCCGTGCGGGTTCGCCTGATAGGCCAGGTGGTAGGTCCCGGCGTCGTACCAAAGACCGTCCATGAGGCCCTGCCACATGCTGGGCGCGCTGAAGTGGAACTGACCGCGGTATGGCTCGTCGTAGCTTGGCTCGGGGAGTGGTGAGCCGGTGCTGCCTGTCCCTCCCCGCCCAGCCGAGCCTGCACTGCCGGGTCCCGAGCCGCCCGTGCCAGAGCCGGCAGAGCCGCCCGACGAGCCGCCCCCATTCGAGGGGCGATACGACGAGCCGATGATTTCGCGCGACGAGCAACCGAGCGTCGCCAGCGACACCAGCAGGGCTATCGAAGTCGGAGCTCGCATCAGTATCGCCGAAGATGCCTTTAGCGCGGTGGGGCGTCGAGCAGCAACGGAGCGCGCCGTGCATAGGCGCTATTCGGGTAGCGCGCGACCAAGGCATCGACCTCGCGCTGGGCCTCGCCACGACGGCCCAGGCGGCGCAGGCAGTCCACGCTCAAATACATGCGCTCGGCCGCCAACTGGCCCCCCGGGAAGCGCGCTGGATGACTGCGCAAGAGCGAAAGCGCGCGCGCCGGGCTGCCGCCCAAGAGGGTGCGCGCTTGCTCGAGCAGTGCTTCCTCTTCGGCCAGCTTGTCGCGGGGCTCGCTCGACTGCGCGGCGCGGGCTCGCGGGGCTTCCTCGACCGGGACCGGCGACGCGGCCTGCGGC
>JANNWK010000583.1:0-2374 GCA_031408355.1 Myxococcales bacterium | reverse complement strand
TGCTTGCCGCGGAGAACGCTCGCCACCTTCGTCGCGAGGCGGCCTAGGGACTGATTGGTAGCGTCCACGACGAACCATTTACGGGTCGCCACGGCCTCGGCCGGTTTCGCTTGATACGTCGCCATCGTTTTCAGATCCTTGAGTACTTCGCAGCGGGCGCGTCCGGGGAAAATCCGGAGCAACCGGGAAAAGGGCGGCTTTACTAGCTTTCACGCTGTATCCCGTCAAGTGGGCGCTGGGGCTGAGGAGCACGTGCTCGAAGTGGGCCCCGCTTTTGCCTAGGTTGTCGCCTGAATGGCCCGGGGAACATGGCGGCCGAAGGGCCGGCGTAGTGGTTCCGGTGGCCCCTGGGTGGGCGCGCCGCCCGCCGGGCGAGGACGGAGGCGATGCGAGTAACCCGGCGCCTAGCCTTGCCAGCTATAATGAGCGGCTGTCCATGAAGCGAGTCTCCACGCGATGAACCCGGGCAACACCCGCCTCCTAGAACGTCTGCTCGCGGACGGGCTCATCACCGCCGAAGCGCAAGAGGCAGCGCTAAACCTGGTGGCCCGCACGGGCGATAGGGTGGAGGAAGCGATCCTCGAGCTGAAGGCGCTGGATGAGGCAGCGCTGCTCAAGTACCTGGCGGCGCTCCACAAGACGCGCTTCGTTTCCACCGAGAAGCTCGCGAAGGCGGATATCGATCGCGTGACTCTGGACAAGGTCCCGAAGAAGCTGGCCGAACGCGACAATCTGTTCCCAGTCTTGTACGACGCGCAGACGGGTATCTTGAGCGTGGTCACGCCGGACCCAGACAACGCGCCAGCGCTGCACGACGTACAGTTGGCATCGGGCGTCAAGGAAGTGAGGGCCTTCGTCGGACGGCCGCGCGCCGTACGGGCGGCGATCAGCAAGGCGTACAACGGCGACATTCACGCGTTCGCGATCTTGGATCGCGACGCCCACGCGCAGTTCTCGACCATGCTCAACGTGTACGAGCGCAATCTCGTCAGCGACGAGAGCTTGGTACTTTCGGTCGCCAAGGAGGCCACGAGCGTCGAGCGCGTGCTCAGCGACAACGACTTCAAGGCCCGCAAATCAGGCTCTGGCGGCAGCGGCGTCAACAACGAGGCCTTTCAGGAAACGCTCAACGTCCTGGTCACGCTGATCGAAAACGCGCGGCCTGATCTGCGCGGACACTCGGCGCAGGTAGCTCGACTCATGCGCAAGCTGGCCGAGCGAATCGGCTTGCCGGAAAGCACGCGCGCTGCGTATGTGGCGGCCGGTTTCATCCATGACCTGGGCAAGATGGGGGCCTACCATCTGACGACGCTCAACGTAGCCGAGTATGAGGGCCACCGCGCGCAGGCTGAGAAGCAGTACAAGAGCCCGCTGCGCCTGCTGGAGGCCGTGCAGCTGCCGCTTGAGGTCACGCAGACTGTCGAGAGCATGTACGAACGCTTCGACGGTAAGGGTTTCCCGGATGGTTCCGTCGGCAAGGAGAGCCCGCTCGGCGCGCGCATGCTCGCCATCGCTGACACGTATGCGGACTTAACTCAGAACCCACGCAACCCGTTTCGCAAGACGCTACGCCCGGTGCAAGCCTGCGAGGTCTTGGCTCGCTACCGCGGGACTGTATTCGACCCGAACCTGGTGGACCTGTTCAAGCACACGGTGACTGGGGAGGACCTCAAGGCGCGACTTCTCGCCAATCGCCATCGAGCGCTGATTATCGACCCAGATCCCGAGGAAACGACCGTGCTGGAGCTCCGGCTGCTTGAGCAGGGCTTCGAGGTGCAGCAAGCCCACACCACGGAGGAGGCGCTGAAGCATCTGGAGAAGGGCGAGACCGAACTCGTCATCTCCGAGCTTGAGCTGCCCAATGCCGACGGCTTGGAGTTCTTGGCGGAGGTGCGCAAGCGACCCTGGGGCCAGAAGCTTCCTTGGATCGTGGTGACTCGCCGCGGCGGGCGCAACGACGCGCAGAAAGCCTTCGATCTTGGCGCGGCGGACTTCCTGACCAAGCCAGTGTCGGCGGATCTGCTGGTGGCGAAGCTGAAGCAGATTATCGAGCGCGAGGCGCAACGCGCCGGTTCTGCCCGCGGCGTCTCGGGTTCTTTGATAGAGATGGGTCTGCCTGACATGGTGCAGGTGCTGTGGCATGGGCGGAAGAGCGGATCGCTCAAGATCCGCTCGGGCACCAGCTCCGGGGAAATTCACTTCGTTGGCGGCGCCATCTTCAACGCACTGTGGGCGACCTTGCGCGGTGAAGAGGCTTTCTACGCGATGCTCAAGTTAACTGAGGGCGAATTTTCTCTCGACCCCAACGTGACGGCTCCGCAGCAGGTCATCATGGACTCCCCGGAGGCATTGCTGCTCGAGGGCATGCGCCGCA
>JANNWK010000582.1:0-2707 GCA_031408355.1 Myxococcales bacterium | reverse complement strand
GTTCGGCGGCGGCCCCAGGTCGTCGCCGCGCTGCGTGAAACGCTAGCGGTTTATGCCCGAACCGACGGGGTGTGGGCGCCGTCGAGCACGTGGTTCGTGACGGGCACCAAACCAAATCCCCCAAACACCGGCTCTTAGCGGGCCGCGCGGCGCCGCCGGGCGCTCAATAGAAATAGAGCAGCCCAAACGCCCACGCCCAGCAGCCGCCAGTCGGTGGAACCGTGCGGCGCCGCTGCCAAGGAGCAGCCTGCTTCGTCCGCGTTGCCCTGTGCGTCGACGCACACCGAAGCTGCGCCTAGATCCTGACAGACTCGCCCGGCGCTGCAGTCCGCGGTCGCCGTGCAGGGCCGGACGCAGGAAGCCTCGGTTTCAGTGGCCGTTGCCGCCGCCGCGCCAGGCTCCGAGTAGCAGACCAAGCCGGCCTCACACCCGAGGCTGGTGCTGCACGCTTCGTCCTCGGCGGCGAGGACTACAACGCTCGCGCGGTCGTCCGGGCCGTCGCCCCCAGTGCCGGGGGCCATCTCAGGGGCGGGCGGCTCGTCGCTCAAGCCGGTGGTCACCCAGAATGCCGGCTCATAGCCACCGAGGGCGGCTGCGTCCTTGGCGATGTCGACGATGAAATCCCGCCAGGCCGTGACGGTGCCGTAGACGGGGTACCCACAATTCTCTGCGCCTCGCGAAACGACACCCACGACCTTGCCCTCGGTGTCCAGCGCGGGACCGCCAGAGTCACCCGAGCAGATGCCGTCCTCGCCTCGAAACTCCGTCGACTCCACGCCGGAGCCGCAGCTACCTGGCTGGCAATCAACGCTGAGCCCCATGCGCTGCATGCGACCCCCGGTGGAGCGGCCCGTCTCGTCCACGCCGTAGCCTACGGCTGTGTACGCTTCTCCTGGCAATACCTCCCGATCGATGCGCGGCACGGCAGGCGTGGCCACGCTGTCGGGCACGAGCGAATCCAGGATAATGAGCGCGAGGTCGTAGCCGCAGGTGTCCTTGCCTTGCCCAGGGACGTACACCTTCTTGGCCCTGAAGAAGGGGCTGCTGTTCATCGGGACCGGTGCGTTCGTGGTGAAGAATGCGCTGGGCGGGTACGGCTCACCGAGCACGGAGTCGCCACACAACACGCTCTCGCCCCCGCCGGGCGAGACGCAGTGGCGCGCCGTCAGCAGCAGGTTGGGCGCAATCAGCGTGGCGGTGCACGCGCCGCTGCGGTTCTGCTGTTGAGAAACCAAGAGAAAGACACTGTTGTAAACGCCGTCCGCGGTGCCGCCCGAGATGCTCGCGGTCATGCTCTCCGTCGCTTCTGGCGCCGCCGAACAAGCCGCGGCAAGCAGCCCGAGTAGACCTGCGCTCGTGCCAGTGAGACCGGCACTCAGACCAACGCGACGCCGAGGACTAGCTGCTTTGGGCTTCATTCGGTGGGGACGACCACGCCTCCAACTCTCACTTTACGCGCGTCCCGTGTCTTGTGCTACTCGGGACGCAAGCGGCGTGAGAACGATTCGAATTTCGCAGAAGATTCCGGGCTCAGCCGACCAGCTCTGGCTCGCTTGCGCCACCCCTTCGGGCATCGCCGGGTGGCAGGCGGACAAGGTGACCGGCGCGGTACGCGAGGGCGAAACGCTGGGCTTGGGCTGGCCCGACCTTGGGGTTTCCATCCGACTAGAAGTGCTCGAGCTGCTCGAAGGGCAGCGCATTGTGTTCGGCCATGGCGAGTCGCGAGTCCGCTTCGAGGTCAAGGCGGGTGAGGTGGAGCTGTCGCACTCGGCTCCCTTCGAAGACGACGAGGAACAAGGCACGGCCTCGTCTTGGCGACTCGCGCTCGGCACGTTGGCCCACTACCTGGACCGCCACGCCGGACACCGGCGCGAGACCGAGTGGCTTGTGAAGCCGGCGCCCACCTCCGCTGAGGCAGCCCACGTCTTCTACACCTTGCCGGACGCGCTCGGCGCTTGGCTCGGCAAGGCGGAAGCGCCGATCGGACGCCCGGGCTCGCGCTACCGAATCGCGCTCGGCGGCGGCGGCAGCATGAGTGGCATCGTGCTGGCCCATACCGAGGGCCGCGATCTGGCCCTGCGCTGGGATGAAGCCAGCCACTCGGTCGTGACCTTCCGCACGTTGCCGTCACCTGAACGGGCGCAGGAGCGGCTGCTGGTCCTCTCGTGGTCGCGCTGGTCCGAGCTCGAGAACGCGGACCGTTTGGCGGGCGAGCTGGACGGCGCCCTGGCTCGGCTGGTCCAGGTCTTGCGCGCCACCGGCTCCGCCTGAGGGCAGCGCACCATGTGGCTGCTCCTCTCGGCCCTGCTCTTCGCCGTCCTCGTGCTGCCGCTGGCCCGCGGCCTCTGGCTTGCGACGGAGCTGTTTCGGCTCTCCGCTCGCCATGGCGAGCTAACGTTGGAGCGCGGACGCCTACCACCCGCGTTGTTCAGTGAACTTTCGGACATTGCCCAGCGCCAGCGCCTGCACGGCGTTGAAATTCGAGTTGTCCTCGCCGGGGGCGTGCCAACGCTATCCGTGTCGGGAGATTCGGCGAACGCCGCAGCGCAGCCGCTCCGCAATGTCCTCGGTCGCTTCACGCTCACGCAACTCCGCTCGGGGCGCCTGCGCGCCAAGTAGCGGGAGGGAGCTGGCCGGGTTGCCCGCGCGCCACGGCGTCCACGCGACCAGGCATTCGTACGCGGTCGAGGTAAGCGGCTGCGCGCGC
>JANNWK010000581.1:0-8347 GCA_031408355.1 Myxococcales bacterium | reverse complement strand
GCCGCGGAGCGTGCTTGATGTCGACGATCGGATCATGCCGAACCCACAAAAACCCGTACTCGGGTCGAAATGCGCACGCGAGCACCTGCACAAACTCCAGATAGAGCGGGACCACGATGGTAGCGATTCTGGCGCCGTCCGCCCGCACTGAGGAAAGCGCTTGAACCGCCGATTGAGGCGTCGCCTCGAGCTGAGCGGGACCCATCGCGAACGTGATGCGCTCGCGGCGCTCGGGATCCGCCTCAACGGCCAACAGCGGCGCGTATACCGCGATGCGGGGCACCTTCAGCCGAACCGAATCCTGCTCTAGAGCATCTAACCACGACGTCCGTCCCGCGACGTCCAGCTCGCGGTAAGCGATGGCGGCGGCCAGGGCCGCTTCAGCGTCCGTGGCCAATGCGCCCAACCACTCGCACCAGGCGTCGAGCACGCGGGACTCCGTGTCGCGCCCCAGCGGAGCGAGGGGTGTCGCGTCAGCGACGGGGAGCTTGGTCCCTGCGGACTCGAGTGGCGGCTGGGCCAAGATGCCAAAAGGCTAAGTCATCAGCGCGTAGGCAGCAACGATCGTCACACCGGCCGCGGATAAACCTTTTGTGGCGCCGCGGCAGGGCCTACTCCGGTAGGGCCGTCGACGCGGGACACGTCCGCTTGAATTTCGCGTTGCAAGTCCGCCAGTAGCTCGTCGAGTTCGCGCACGCGCGACAGCGGCGCTGAAATGATCAGCTCTCCGCCTCGCTCCGCAAACAGGGTGCCGAGCCCTTCACTCGCCTCGAAGATCCCCTTGACGAACACCACATCTCGATCGCGAACCACGACCCTACGGGCAACGAGATCGCCATCCATGAACTGATTTGCGGACACGTCAGGCTCCATAGCGCGCGCGGGTCCGCTCGGCTAGGCTGCCCGCGTGACGTCTGCCTCGCCTGAACCGAAAGCTCCCCACCTCGATTTACCCGAGCTCGACCAGAGCAGCGACGGCGACGAGGTGGACGTCGGCGCCTTCGAGCTGTCGATGGGCGAAGGACTCGATCCGGAAGAGCTGTACGGCACGACTGACGGCTTCGAGCTCGGCATCAGCGAGCAGACTGAAGCCCCCGGCGAAGAAGGCACCGGCGAGCTGGACATTGGAAGCGCAGAGCTGTTGAACCCGCCGCTGGAACAGCACTCAGCGCTCGACTCAGAGGAGGCGGAGGCGCCGCTGTTGGGCCTTGGCCTCAACCTTGAGCCCCCGAGCGAGCAAGACGAGGGAGCTGCCCCAGAATTCCGTGAGGAACAACTTGAAGAGCTTCCCGAGCTAGCGCGGGAAGACGCCGACGGAGCCGCTGGTCCCGACCGAGAAGGCGCGCTCTTGCCATTCGCCCCGGAGGGGGACATCGCGCAGGGGCCGAGCTGCGAGGTCACCTGGATTTCCCGTGCAGAACCCTATTCAGCGGTTTGGGCGAAGGGCGGAGAGGTCCTCGCGGCTGCCAGTTCGCTCATGCGCTACGGGCGCGCTCCTGGAGCCCAACCCTTGCCGAGCGGCGCTCGCGCCAGCTCACTCACCTTACTGGACTCGGGTTTGGTCTTGCTCGCAACCACCCGCGGGTTGCTGCAGATGGCGCCGACCGGGGCTGCGACCTTCATCGACGCACCGGAGTTTCCGCGCGGCAGCGGGAACGACGTGGTCGAGGTTGCCTTCGCCAGTGGTGAGCACCCGTTCTGGGCGCGCCTATCCGGGGGTGCGCTCTTCAGGCGTCGCGGGCAAACCTGGGAGCGGCACGAAACGGGCGGGCAGGTGCGCTCCCTCTCGTGCGTCGCACTCAGCGTCGCGCTGCTCGTTGTCTCGTCGCGCCCAACGCTGCAGATTTCAGCTGATGGTGGCAACAGCTTCCGCGAGCTTCTGCTACCGGCAACAGCCGCGAGCGTCGCCTTGGGGGACGCTCCGCTTTGCCTGGCAGTCGGCACGTTGATCGCGATTGCTGACACGGAGCGCGGCCTCGCGATTTCTAGCGACAACGGAGGAACCTTCACGATGGTCACCGGCGCCGTCAATCTGAGCGCCATCGCGGTCGGCGAGTACCGCGGGGCAGCCTGCCTGTTCGCTGCCCTGCACCGGGAAGCCGTGGACACCAGCGAGATCCTGCTCATTGGCGCGGGGCCCACCTGCCGTATCGCCTCGTTCGCCGGACAACCCGCAGAGGACTCCGACGAGACTGGGCGTACGATAGCCCTAGCCTGGGACGGGCAGGCCCTCTGGGCCGCGGGCGGCTACGGCCTCGTTCGCCTGGCGCCCGCAAGCTGAGAAACTTGGCCGGGTTCAGCTCTCCGGGCTAGCTCTGACAGGCGGTGGCGACCGTCGTCCAGAAGTACGGAGGCTCCTCCGTCGCTGACCTCAGCAAGCTGGCGAAGGTAGCTGACTGGGTGGTAGCGACCAAGCGAGCCGGTCACGACGTGGTGGTCGTTGTGAGCGCGATGGGCAAGACGACCGACGAGCTCCTGGCGCTGGCCCAGCGGGCAGCAGGCAGCGCGGGCAGTGAACATCAACCGGCGCGGCGCGAGCTCGACATGCTGCTCTCCGTCGGCGAGCGCACGACCATGGCGCTACTCTCGATCGCCATTCAAGCGCGTGGCGAGCCCGCGGTCAGCCTGACAGGTTCGCAGTCTGGCATCATCACGAACGACCGTCACTTCGACGCGCGCATCATTGAAGTACGGGCGCATCGCGTCGAGGACGAGCTGCATCGAGGCAGGATCGTGATCGTCGCAGGCTACCAAGGCATGAGCTACCGCCGAGAGATCACGACCCTTGGCCGCGGCGGCTCAGACACCACGGCGGTCGCACTGGCTGCCGCGCTTTCCGCCGAACGCTGTGAAATCTACAGCGACGTAGACGGCGTGTACTCGGCGGATCCGAAAAACATCGCGGAGGCGCGGCACTTGCCCGAGCTCGACTTCACCACGATGCAGGAAATGGCCGAGAGCGGCGCCAAGGTCCTGCACGCGCGGGCCGTCGAGTGGGCCAGAACCAAGAACATTGCGCTCTTGGCGCGCAGGACCCAAGACTTCACCGATCAAGGCTTCGGTCGCGAAACGCGCGTGCACGCTGGTGCTGGCGGCTTGGCGCGCGCGATCGTGCTGGACAAACGTTTGGCACTCCTGCGCTGCGGAGCCAAGGACGCAGCCGCGCTGCTGGCGGCCTGCGAGCGCGCCGAACTCTCGCTGCGTGACAGCGTGCTTGCCGACGGCTCCCTCACGCTCACGCTCCCGCTCGCGGGAGTGCCGGACCCCCCAGCGGCCTTGACAGCGCTCAGCTCTGCGCTGCCCGGGCTGACGCTGACGACGGGTGTCGGCATGGTCAGCCGCGTCGGCGTCGGCGTCGGCAGTGACGGCGCCGGACTCGCAGAGTTCCTGGCGGCGCTCGGCCAGTCGCCGCAGCTGCTCGTGGCTTCCCCGCTGCGCATCTCGGCGGTTTTGCCGGAGTCGGCCTTGAGCGACGCCGAGCGGGCGCTCCACGCCCAGTTGGCGTAGGCCTCAGCGCGAGCGTCTTCGAGTGTCCAAGAGCTGAGCTGCGGCTCGATACTCGGCGGCGACCGCCTCGTCATGGGGTGCCAGCCTGAGCGCCTGGGCCAGGTGACGCTCGGCCAAGGCCGGGTCGTCCCGCTCCGTGCGTTCGAAGCGGGCTGCGTCACAGAGCCGGCTCACGGACGCCCCTCCCTGCGTGCCGGAAAGCTCGATGCTTTCGCGCATCCGGCCGAAGGCCAGCGACGCGCCGACCAGGTCCCCGATGCGGGCCCGGTAGGTTCCCTCGAGGTGGCGCGCCTGCTCCGCCTCGGGCGCCAGCGTCGGCACCTGACGGGCGCGCGCAATGGCTTGAGGCAGATCGCCCAGCTGCTCGCCGAGAATCCGCGAGACCTCAAGCAGGGACGCTGCGTCGAGCTGACCGCGCCGCTCAGACAGCGACACGGCGCGCTCGAACAGCGCGATGGCGCGCGGCATTTCGCCGGCTGCCAGAAATGAGCGACCAAGCCCGGCGGTGGCCAAGGCGTCGTCGGGCATGTAGCGGAGCGCGCGCTCGAAGGCTCGGCCGGCCTCTTTGACGTAGCCAGCCTGGAACAAGCTGCTGGCCGCTGCCGAGCAAGCTGCGTGGCGTGCCCTGGCACCGTTCCCCAGGGCCTCAAGGTGCTCCGCGTCCGAAAGCGCCCCCGATACATCGCCGCTGATCGTGCGCGCTTCGAAACGCAACCTGCGAGCTTGCGCCAAGGTGGGCGAAGCCGCTACTGCGCGATCGAGCAACGCGAGCGCCTCCCGCTCGGAGCTCAGCTTCGCTGCCTGCATCAGCAACAACGCAGAGAGCGGGGCGAACAGCTCTTCAGCCGCGGCGCGCTCCAGGGCAGAGAGCGCCCCAGCCAGATCCCCAGCGCTGACAAGCAACGCCGCTCCCACACTGCCAGCGGCCGCGGACGGCAGCGTTTCGACCAACATACCGAGCGCGGCGGCGAACCGACCGGGCACGGCCGCATCAAGCTCACATACGGCTCGCACGATCTCGGGGTGACGGGGCGCCTGCTCCAGCGCCTCCATCAAACCAGCGCGAGCGTCGTCGAGGCGCGATTCCGCAAGGGCGTCGTCAGCATCGCGGGTCAGCCGCGCAAGCTCAAGGGCGCGTGCCGCTGAAGCGCTCAGCGCAGAAGGTGGAAAGGTCGCGTCAAGCACGACTGAAAGCTCGTCGAGCTCCTGAAACAAGTCCCCAAAGCGCACCGTGGCGGCGGCCGGCGCCCGCGCTCCCACTGCCGGCAGGATCGCTCGACCGACGCGAGCCCCCACGTCGGACACTTCCACGACCCGCCCCACGCGGCGCCCAAACCCCTTGACCAGCTCGTCCATGACGCGGAGCGCGACTCCAAGCGCCGGCGCCGCCAGACCGACACCGCGGGCTCGCGTCACCACAAGCCGGGCGCTCACGTCTTCGGCTGCCCAAACCAAGTCGAACGCCAGCGCGCTGCCCTCGGCCACCAGCCCGATGCCGATACCCCCTTCGATGCTCCAAATGACCGGCGACCTGACGAGCTCGCCAAAGGGCTCTCCGACTCGCCGCGCGGCGAAGCGAGCCAGCTCCCCCAAACGCACGCGGAGCGAAAGCTCCTGCAGCTCGCCACGCCGACTCCTGAAACGCGGCACACCACCCGAGAGATCAACCGGAAAGCGCAGACCCGCGAACGTCAGCGAGAGACGCTCCACGACCAGCGGCCCCACCTCGATCGATTCGTACAGCTCCATGCCGAGCGCACCCCGCGTCACCGTGAGCCGAAGCGGCACGCGCGGATCCTCCGGCGGGCCGACTAGGGCTTGGCCGCTCGCGGACTGCCGCGGCGGGAGGCTGGATGGACGGACGGAGAAGCCCACTTCGAGCTGAAATCGTAACAGCCCCGAGCCAGGCCCGCACAACTTCGCGGCGGATCGCCTGAAAACTGCCGGCCTGAGGCCCCGTCGCGAGAGCCGCTGGCTCAGCCGGCGTCGTCGTCGCCCTGCTCGAGCCGCTTACGCATCTTGTTCAGTACCTCGGGGAAACCGCTCTTCTTCATGATGCGGTTGAAGCTGTCCCGATAGCCGCCGACCAGGCTCTCACCCTCCGTGAAGATATCCACGACGCGTTGGGCGTCGCCCGCCCCGCTCACCACGTAGTCAAGACTGAAGGGTTCCTCCCGCGCATCCGAGCTCTTGGCCGAAGTCCGCACGACCTCGCCGGACTCCCCCTTGATAACCCCCAGGTAGCTGATCCGATAGCCCAACGTCTTCTTCAGATTGCGTTGGTAGCTGCTTCTAACCAGCCGAGAAAGCAAGCTCGTGAACTCAGCGCGCTCGGCTTCGCTACGGGCTTCCCAGTGGTCTCGTAGGGAAGCCTTCGCGAGCGCGTGGTAGTCGAGCACCTTGTCGAATACCTTGTCGAGCTTCGCCGCTGGAGCGCCCTGCTTGAGCAGCGTGCTCAGCTCAAGCTGGCTCGTTTTGACGAACTCCTCTGCCGACGCAGCCGAGGCGAGAGGAGCCACGGCCAGGCAAAACGCCGAAGCCGAGAACGCGAGAAACTTGCGGCGGGAATGCATGACTGACCTCAAGAGGATCGGACTCCAAAGCGTTATACGCAAGGGCTGGGCCAGCCGTTCCCGGCTTTCTGGACACGCGGCCTATATTTCTACTTTGTCCATAATTTCGACGGGTTGCGCGCTTCAATCGCTTCAAGGGCCCGGCCACAGAAAATGCGCAGGGCTCGCCCGTCGCCCGACACGGTGTGCCCTCGGCACCACACCCAGGGAGCCGGCGTCAGTGTCCGCTCGCCGCCGCCGTGGGCATCAGGACGTGGAAGGCCGCTCCTCCACCGGCCTCGCTGTTCACTTCAATCCTGAAGCCGTGTTCGTCCGCGATGCGCTTGACCACGGCCAGGCCGACGCCCGTGCCCTGGCTGCGTGTCGTGAAGAAGGCGTCGAACAGGCGCGGCATCTGGGCCGCTGCGATCCCGGGGCCGCGGTCCGCGACCGACAGCATTACCGCCGTATTGGCCTGCGCCATCGCCACCGTGACCGTGACGGCATCTCCGGCACCGCTAGCCTGCACGGCGTTCCTAACCAGGTTCCAGACCAACTGTCGAAGTTGCGCGCCGTCCGCCCACGCGACAGCCTCGCCGGTGGGCGCCCCTTCGAACACCACGTCCACGTCGGCGACGGCCCGTCCTGATCTGGCAGCGAGCGCCACCACCTCCTTCGCCACGCGCGCCACGTCGACCAACGCGAAGTCTGGCTTGCGTGGTCTGGACAGATCCATCATGTCGGTCACAAGATCGTTCAAGCGACTGGTTTCGTCCTGAATGATGGCGCAAAGCTGGCGATCCTCGTCCGACAAGCCAGGCCCCGCCCGCAAGAGTTGCACCGAGCCGGCGATCGAACCGAGCGGATTTCTGATCTCGTGGGCGAGACCGGCCGCCAGCCTGCCCAGCCCGGCCATGCGCTCGGCTTGGTCAGCGCGCTCCGTCGCCGCGACGAGTTCGCCGCCCGTCCAACGCAGCCGATCGGCGAGTGTACCGGCAAGCAACATGACCACCACGAGCACGAGCAGGTTGATCACCACGTAGAATGAGAGTTCGTCCGAGGTCGGCAGGTAGAGCGCCGAGGGCTGATCCGACGGTGGACCCAGCCAACCCCGCGCCAAGGCAGTCACGAGCCCGCCGTACATCACGCCGCCCGACACGGCGGCCACCGCCGCACCTCGCATGCCGCTCAGACTGGCCCCTATCAGACAGCTCAGACCGTAGAGCGAGGTAGCACCACTTGAGGCTCCACCGGTGAGATAGACGACGGCCGACCACATCACCTGATCGAGAATCAGCTGCGCATCCGCGAGTGCTTCAAGCTGTTGACCCCGCCGAAGCAGGGCGGCGTACACGGCCGTAAGCGAGAAACCGACGACAAACACCAGCAGCCCCGCCCGCAGAGTGAAGGAGTGCAGCTGGTACTGCCCGCCGAGATAGAGCATGCCCACCAGGCCGAGCGCGGCGCTCATGAAAAAGAGGCGCGCTCCGGTCAGCCACGCGAGTCGCCTGGGAAGCGCGGCCGAGCCGACTATCTCCGGAATGCCCAGTGTCAGCTTCACGCGAGCCGCCGCTAGTCTGCCTTGATGGCACCGGCCAGCGAGAAGATGGGCAGGTACATCGCCACGAGTACGACACCGACCATCCCGCCAACACCCACCATCAAGATAGGCTCAAGCGCCGAGGTCAGCGCCCCGACGGCCACGTCCGTTTCCTCTTCGTAGAAATCCGCAATCTTGTTGAGCATTTGGTCGAGCGCACCTGTTTGCTCACCCACGGCGATCATCTGCACCACCATGTCGGGGAACACGCCGGTGGCGGCGAGCGGCTCCGCCATGTTCTTGCCTTCGCTGATGGCCTGGCGCACGTGCATGATGCCACTCTCGATGATCACGTTGCCGGAGGTGCGGGCGCAGATTTCGAGCGCGTCAAGAATGGGCACGCCGGACTGCAGCAAGGTACCGAGCGTTCGAGTGAAGCGCGCCACGGCGATCTTGCGAAGCACCGAACCCATGATGGGTAGCTTCAAATACGTCTGATGAAAGAAGCGTTTCCCCTTGGGTTGGCGATTCACGTAGCCGACCGCCACCACCACCGCGATGATCACCGCCACGATGTACGGTAGGTAGGTGACGAAACCGTTCGAGATGGCGATGAGCGCCCGAGTCAAGACGGGCAGGTTCTCGGCGCCGCCACCGAACTCGGCGAACATGCCCTCAAAGGCGGGGATCACAAAGGTCAGTAGGACGGCCATGACCAGGAAAGCGACGACAATGACCACCGACGGGT
>JANNWK010000580.1:0-6076 GCA_031408355.1 Myxococcales bacterium | reverse complement strand
CCAGCCTCACTTCGCGCTCTCCTCCGGCTGTCGCCATATAAATGGCTCGATCGAGCACGTTGCGCAGCTCGCGGACGTTGCCCGGCCAGTCGTGCGCGGAGAGCGCCGCAACCGTCTCGCGGCTGAGGCTGATACCGGCGGCGGCAGGGTCACGCTTCCGGGCGACCTCCAGGAAGCGCTCGACCAGCGCTGGGATGTCTTCGCGGCGGGTTCGCAGCGGCGTCACCGTGATCGGCACCACCGACAGCCGAAAATACAGATCTTCCCGGAACTTGCCGCGCTCAACCTCTTCCTTGAGGTTGCGCTTGGTGGCGGCCACGATGCGCGCTTCGGCGCGCAAGGTCTTGTTGCCGCCCACGCGCCGGAATTCGCCGGATTCCAGCACGCGCAGCAGCTTTGGCTGGACATCGATCGGTAGCTCCCCGACCTCGTCGAGGAACACGGTGCCGCGCCCAGAAAGTTCGAAGGCTCCCTGCCGTGTCGCGACCGCACCAGTGAAGGAGCCGCGTTCGTGACCAAATAGCTCGCTCTCGATCAGGGAGTAACTGACGGCTCCGCAATCCACGACAACGAACGGCTGGTCCTTGCGCTGGCTTTGCTGGTGGAGCGCGCGTGCCAGGAGATCCTTGCCGGTGCCCGTTTCTCCCTCGATCAGCACCGAAGCGTCGGTGGGGGCAATGCGTTCGAGCACGCCGAAGATGCTGCGCATAGCCAGGCTTGGGCCTAGTACTTCACCGAAGTGCGGCGACTCGCTTGGCAGGATCTGGGCGCGGTTGGGATCCGTTCGCACCACCAGTTCGACACTGCCCACCGTGAGCGTGGCCCCAGCATCGATGAGCGCTTCGCGAATGGCCGTGCGTCCCACGCGCGTATGATTGGTCGAGCCGAGATCGCGCACTAGAATGCCGGCCCGGGTCCGCTCCAGCTCGCAGTGGTGTCGCGAAACGGTGTCGTCGGGCAAGACCAGGTCGTTGTCCTGGCTCTTGCCGATGCGCAGTCGCTGCCCCATCTTGACGCGCTTCCCTCGAGCGCCTCCCGACAGCACCACGACGAGCAGTTCTTCGGGGAGTCCATCCCCCAACGGTTGGGCCCGGGTCGCGATATCCGTGGGAGGAGCTGGTTGAGTCACGGCTTCAATCCGGCGAGATGATCACCTCACCACCGGCAAGGCTAACTCGCCGCTCGAAGGATGTCTCCCGCGGATTGGGGCCGGCATCCCCCGTCCCGCCGGATCGACTCGCCGGAGCGGCGCTCGCGGGGAGCCGCTCAAGGAACGTTACTGTGATGCTGTATTCTCCGTCCGGGGCGGAGAACGAATGCCTCGCGGTGTGCGGCGCAGCTCCGGGGTAGTTCTGGGACAAGCCAGCGGTGGGTTCCGCCTCGCCGGCGGCGGTGACAACGCTCTCGACCCGGGTGACGTCGCGTCCGTGGAGCCGGATGGCGATCGTCTGCTCATGCGGCGCGCCTCGGGACACCACCGTGAGCAGCGTGGCGACTCCGGCCACCAGCGCTAGCCGTGCGAGCAGCGGACGAGGCTTCACGCCCTGCTCAGGGCGTGTCCCTGCGGGTGCTTGAGCTCGGCGCTGGGGTGGACGCGGACGCGGACGGGCTGGTGCCGCTCGCGGCGCTCGCAGCCAGCTTCTGCGCGTTCATCATGCGCACGAGTTTCACCAGGCTAGCGATCGTTGGCTCGGGCAGCTTAAAGGGCGGCATCAGCCCTTTGCCTTCCTTGATGCTGAGCGCGATCTGTTCGTCGGTCCTGGCGGCCTGCCACGCCGGATCGGACAGGTTGGTCGCCTTCAGCATCGGTCCGCGTGGGCCGTCGCCGTGGCCGATGGCACCATGGCACTGCACGCAGTTCTGCTGCCAAGCGACGATCGTGACGTCGTCCAGGCCGGGGGCGGCGGGCGTTGCTTGGTTCGCCGGGGCCACTTCGACTTGGCCAGCGGTTGGGTTGGCCGTGTGATCGTGATCGGTGACCCGCCACTCGCGCAAGTCCGACGGTTTTCCCTCGCAGGCCACGGTGGCGACCAGCAGCGAGAATTGCCAGACCGCGCGCCGGAGAGCGGCTCCGGCGCGGAGGCTCGCGGGGGACTTCACTCGAAGACTTTGCCGCCGCCCGTTGGATCCAGGCCGAGATACTTCTTGCCGCCCAGTTCGGCGATGCGGAACTCAGTGCGCCGGTTCTTGGCCTTCCCGTCGTCCGTCGCATTGTCGGCGATCGGCTTGTTCTGGCCAAAGCCCGAGGCAAGCAGCCGCTCGGCCTTCACGCCTTTGGCGATCAGCACCTTCTTGATGGCAAGGGCGCGCTCTCCCGAGAGCTTCTCGTTGGCGTCTGGCTGGCCGACGTTGTCGGTGTGACCTTCGATGCGCAGCTTGGTGATGCGCGGGTTCTCATCCAAGTACGTCTTGAGCTGGCTGATGATGCCGTCGCTCTCCGGCTTCAACACGGCCTTGTTGCTCTCGAACTGGATCTCGCCCGGTAGCTCAAGCTTGTCCTTCTTGAGCACAGGCTTGGCGTCGCCCTTGGGCTCTGCCTTCTTGGGCTCTTCCTTTTTGGGTTCTTCCTTCTTGGGCTCCTCGGCGGCCGGGGGCGGAGGCGGGGGCGGAGGCGGAGGCGGAGGCGGAGGCGCTTTGGCCTCATTGCCGCCCGCGTTGAACGAAGCGGAAGCGTTGCAGCCGACGGCTGGCAGCGCGATCGCCACACCCAGAACTACTGCCAAGAAGCGCGAACTCTGAAGCATTTTGAGGTCCCTCGGGGGCCGCGACGGGCGGCCGCTGTTTCAACAATCCGTGAGCTAGTCCAAGTTTCGGCCCCGGCGCAAGCGCCGCCTGGCCAAGGAGATCGACGGAGCGCAGCCTGCTGCGCTTCAAACGCTCAAGCAACGGCCAAATTCGGCGTCGGCCAGTTGGCCGCTTCGGGCACCAAACCAGCCCGTGGTAAGTGCCAGGGTCGATGTCGGGCGCTGAGTTCGTTCACCTGCACGTGCACTCGCAGTACTCGTTCCTGACGAGCGCGGTGAAGCTCTCCGAGCTTCCGGGCAAGACCAAGGCGCTCGGGATGCCGGGCGTGGCATTGACGGACGTCGCCAATATGTACGGCGCCATTCGTCACTACAAGGGTTGCCAGGACAAGGGTCTGACGCCCATCCTTGGTTGTGAGGTATTCATCCCGCGGGGTGGCGCGGGCGGGCCGCTCGACCACCTCGTGCTGCTTGCCGAGAATCACGCAGGCTATAAGAACCTCGTACGGATTGTGTCCGAAGGCCAACTGCGTTCCGCGCATGACTACGCGCCTGCGGTGACCTTGGACTTCATCTCGGAGCGTCGCCAGGGCCTGATCGCGCTCTCGGGCTGCATGGCCGGCGTGGTAGCGCAGCGCATCCTCGAGTTCGGGGAGGACAGCGCCGAGCCCGTACTGGCGGAGCTTCGCGACCGCTTCGAGCCGGGGCACCTATTTGTTGAGCTTCAAGAGCATGGGCTCCCCGAGCAGCCGGTCCTCAGCGAAATCCTGCTGAGGGCGGCGGGAAGGCTGGGCCTCCCGGTGGTGGCCAGCAACGACGTTCACTTCATGAGCAAGGAAGACGGGCCTTCGCAGCTCTACCTTGAGTGTGTCGGCCAGGGTCGCACCTACGCGGAGGCCCAGCCGCTACATCACGGCTCGTTCGAGATGTACCTGAAGTCTCCCCAAGAGATGGCGGCGCTCTTTGGCGGCGTGCCGGGCGCCCTCGACAACACCTTGCGCGTCCGCGAGATGTGCTCCGCGCTGAAGTTGGATCTCGGCAGACCCATGCTGCCGCAGTTCCCCGTTCCAAAAGACTTCGACGTTGATGGATACTTTCGCCACCTGTCTCGCGAAGGCCTGGAGAAGCGTCTGGCGCACTTCCGCAGCCTCGGTCGCACGGTAGAGGAAACCGCGTATCGCGAGCGCCTTGAGACCGAGCTGAATGTCATCATTGGCATGCAGTACCCAGGCTACTTCTTGATCGTGTGGGACTTCATCCGCGAGGCGAAGGCGCGCGGTATCCCGGTGGGCCCTGGGCGAGGCTCCGGAGCAGGCTCGATCGTCGCGTATTCGCTGGAAATTACTGAGATCGATCCGATCCCCTATAACTTACTGTTCGAGCGCTTCCTCAATCCGGAACGCGTGAGCCTGCCGGATTTCGACGTCGACTTCTGCATGGCTCGGCGCGACGAAGTCATCCGCTACGTCGCGGAGAAGTATGGGGTCGACAGCGTCGGTCAGATTGCGACCTTCCAGAACCTGAAGGCGCGCAGCGTCATCAAGGACGTGGCGCGGGCGATGGGTTTCGCGGCCACGGAGGCGCAGCGCATCGCCAGCATGGTGCCTGACAAGGGTCAGGGCAAGACGTACACGATCGATGAAGCACTCGAGGTCGAGCCGAAGCTGAAGGCGTTGTCGCAGAGCGACCCGCGCGTGCTCGAGCTGCTCGTGCATAGCCGTAGGCTCGAGGGGCTCACGCGCCACGCGGGCATGCACGCGGCTGGCGTCGTCATCAGCGACGGTCCGCTCACCGAGCACGTGCCGTGTTTCAAGAGCGACGTTTCAATCGTCACGCAGTACGACAAAGACGACGTCGAGGCGGCCGGTCTCGTCAAGTTCGACTTTCTTGGGCTAAAGACACTGACCGTCATTGATATCGCGCAGAAATTGATCGGCTCGCGCCCCGATCGCGCGGGCAAGCCGCTTGACCTGAGTCAGGTGGGGCTCGAGGACAAGGCTACCTACGCGCTGGTTGCCAGCGGTGAAACAACCGGAGTCTTTCAGCTCGAGTCTTCGGGCATGCAACAGCTACTGAAGCGTCTGCAGCCGGACTGCTTTGAGGACATCATCGCGGCCGTTGCGCTGTATCGCCCCGGGCCACTGGGCACCGGCATGATCGACGACTTTATTGGCAGCAAGCACGGTAGGAAGGCGATCCGGAAGCTTCACCCGCTGGTAGATGAGGTGTTGGCGCCGACCTACGGCGTGCCTGTGTATCAGGAGCAGGTCATGCAGATTGCCCAGTGCTTGGCGGGCTACACGCTGGGCGGCGCCGACATGCTCCGGCGGGCGATGGGCAAGAAGAAGGCGGAGGAGATGCAGAAGCAGGAGCAGTCCTTCGTCGAGGGCGCTCAGCGGAAGGGGGTGGCGCCGGAGCAGGCGCTGGCGATTTTCAAGGAAATTGAGGGGTTTGCCTCGTACGGCTTCAACAAGAGCCACTCCGCCGCCTATGCGCTGGTGACCTACCACACGGCCTATTTGAAGGCGCACTATCCCACCGAGTTTTTCGCCGCCTTGATGACGGCTGACAAGGAGAAGATCGAGAAGGTCGTGCGAACCATCGCGGAGGCGCGGGCCTGGGGCGTGGCGGTACTGCCCCCCGATATCAACCTGAGCGCCGTAGACTTTGGTGTCGTGTACGCCACGCCGGATGGCAAGGGCCAGCTGGCGCGGGGCCCCGGTCGGCTGCGCGACAGGCTCGGGCCGCAGATCCGCTTCGGGCTCGGTGCCGTTCGCGGAGTTGGGGAGGCAGCGCTCGAAACGATGTTCGAGGCGCGCACGACGGCGGGGCCGTTTCGCGAGCTGTTCGATTTGGCCACTCGCGTCGACTCCAAGCGCCTGAACAAAGGCGTGCTTGAATCCCTCGTGCAATGCGGCGCGTTTGATACGTTGCTCGAACCGGTGGGTATTACGCGGGCCAGGGCCTACGCGGCGGTGGATCGCGCCCTCGAGCGCTCGCGCGCGGCCAGCCGCGATCGCGAGCGCGGCCAAACCAATCTCTTTGGTATGTTCGACGCGGGAGCGAAGGAGCAGGGCGGCCGCCCTAGCAGCACGGGTGACGAGTACCCGATGACCGTGGAGTGGGACCGGATGGAACTGCTGCGTCGAGAGCGTGCGGCCTTGGGCTGTTACGTGTCGGGTCACCCGCTGTTTCGCTACCAGAGCAAGCTCCCCCGGTTGGGCGCGATTGGCACGCTGGATCTGGTAAGCCAGCAAGCCTGGTCGGCGGTTGCGGTTGCCGGCATGGTCGAAGACTACCAGGAGAAGATCTTCAAGAGCGGCAGCGGGCGG
>JANNWK010000579.1:0-2518 GCA_031408355.1 Myxococcales bacterium | reverse complement strand
CGATAATGCCCAGGATGTCGTCCTCACGCAGGATGAGGTGGTCCTCACCGTCCAGCTTGACCTCGGTGCCCGAGTACTTGCCGAACAGGATGCGGTCGCCAGCCTTCACGTCCAACTTGCGGAGCGTGCCGTCCTTCTCGTTGACCTTGCCGTTGCCGACGGCGATGACTTCGCCCTCGACCGGCTTCTCTTTGGCCGAGTCCGGGATGATGATCCCGCCCTTGGTCTTCTCTTCTTCCTTCACGCGCTTGACGATCACGCGGTCTTGGAGCGGTCGGATTTTCGTTGCCATGTTTGCTTTCCCTCGAACGTGGTTGGGGTCTTTGTGGGCTCGTCGGTGGCGGGCGCGGTGGGGCGGTTAGACGCCCTGCCGGGTGGCCGCTGCCGGCATGACTCACGGGAACTTTGAGGATTCCCGCCTTAGCACTCAGCAGGGTCGAGTGCTAACAGGTCGAGAGGGCGCAGATTAAGCACGGCTGACGGGGTGTCAAGGGCACGACAGCTGGGTGTCATAAACCCTGGCGATTTCAACGGGTAAGCCACCGAAGCTGAAGTGCTCTGGAGGGTTGTGGCTTGGCAGTCGCGGCCCGAGAGTGCTGATGATCCGCTGAGTAGACTGGACACTTGTCTAGGCCAGGTGGCCGCACGCGCGCTACGCTTGAGGGGCGAACTCTTGGATCAACCGATAGCCGTGGCCCGGTACTCGACGCCTTCGCCGGCGCCTGAAGTGGCGAAGGGACGCGGAGGTTTCGGTTTCGTCGCGCCGGGGCAGGGCCCTGAGCAGCGCCCGGTGAACACGCTCCACGATGGAAGGATAGTTGCATGACCGACGGTATGCGCCCCGAGATCGACTTGGCCGCCAACCTCGAAACGTTCTTCCACGACGTCGTCGACGACGCTCTCCGGAAGAAGCAACTCGCCGCCACCGAAGCCGCTGAGTACTACCTCGTGTCGCTGCTCACCGACTACGCACGGCCCGATGCGCGCAGCAGCGAGACGTTGGAGCGGCCGGTCACGTTGCTCCTGGATGAGGCGCTGCGGGCACCGGAGCAGGAGCGCTTCGAACGTCTTCGAGTTCTCGGTGACGGTGTGCTGTATGTGAGCGGTTTCTTCGCGCCACATTTGGAGACGCGTGGCGTTGAGGTGCGCTACGTCACGTCGCTGGGCGCGCGCGCCTACGACAGCGCCGCGCGGCTGCTTCGCGGAGCCGCGGCGGATGACGCGGCTCCAGACCTGTTCTTTGAGCTTGCCCAGAACTTCGACGCCTTTTCCGAGCTGCTCGGCTCGGTGGCGGAGACGCTGTCGATCGCCGCGGCTCCCTCCAGCCAAGGTGTGCTCAAACTCTACGAGCGCTGGCTAAGAACGGGCTCGGAGACGCTGGGCGCGGAGTTGGCGCAGCGCGGTGTTCTGCCTGTGCGGGGCGCGGGGGGCGTGCACTGACCACGGCGCACTCCGAGCTGCTGCGACGGCTGCAACGGCGGCTGGAGCATTTCTATCAGATAGAAGAGACCCCAGACGTCCGCGAGTTCACACGCCTGGCGTCTCGTCGGGGTGAGCGTGAAGCGGTGCTGCTGCGCGAGAGCGAGGGCGCGCTTGAAATTGCGGTCGTGATGCCGGCTTCGGGCGGAGCCAACGCCAACGACCTGTGGCTGCAGCTCGCCGAAGGCGTCAGTCACTTCGTGTACGTGTCGAATCGCGCTCGGCAGGAACTTCAGGCGACCCAGCTAGAGCTGGAGCTGCAAGCCGAGGTCGACAAGTTCGTCCTGCTCGTCCTGGAGGCCACCCCGTACGATCAAGGGGAGGCCTTCGCCGTGCATGCGCGGCTCTACGAAAATGTGCGTTATTTACACGCCGCGGGGACGGAGCTCGGTGAGCGCTATCGCATCGCCAACGATCTTGCCGCGCGCTTCGTGCGGCGGCTGCTAGAGGCCGGTCCAGAGCAGGCACACGCGGCCCTGCGTCGATTCTACCGCGCGGGCCAGAGTGACAAGATCCGCCTCGTGGCCGCCTAGCGTGGGGCTCGCGGAGCCCGCCCAGTCATAAATGGTAATAATATCAATACATTGGGGGGTTGGCTCATCAGGGCCACAGGTTGGCCGTTGTAGGTAGCAGCGTGAAGCAACCAACGAGCGAGCCACCGGAAGACGGGTCTGAGTCGGACGTGCCCACCGATCGCACGCCGGAGCTCCGTCCCGAGAGCGCACGCCCCGGCGCAGCGGTGGCGCCCGCGGACGACGCTGCCTGGGACAGCGAGCTGCCGACTCGGGTCGTCACAGATCGTCCGCTGCTGCCGCGACCCCCACGGACCCCGCGGATCTAGGTCGGACCTACTAGATGAGACAGCGCCGGATCATGTCTTCCGTCGCTAGCTCGTCCCCGGGGCTGAGCCCGCGCGTCAGATCGTCGGCGGGGGACTCGGCGCTCTTCAGCAGTCGCTCGAGGGGCTTGATGAAACGCCGCTCGTCCTCGTTCTGAGCGTTGCGGCGGCCGCGCCGGGAAAGGCCGCCCGAGGCGATGT
>JANNWK010000578.1:0-13658 GCA_031408355.1 Myxococcales bacterium | reverse complement strand
CTGGCGGGCTCGAAGACCGCCAGCGCGCCCGCCAGCGTCGACGCAGCGATCGCGATGCTGCTCGACTTGAAGGAGGACGTGGATCGCTTTTTCAGCGAGCGCGGCTGGGAGTGTCGCGCGGTCGTGAAGGCGCATTTCGGTAGCGTCGTGGCCGGTCAGTTCGGCAGCGGCGAGGCGGAGCGCTTCGACGTGCTGGGCAAGAACGTCAATACCGCCGCGATCTTGAGCGGCCCCGGCGTGACGCTTTCGACTGAAGCCTTCCGCGCGCTCGGACCGGAGCTGCGTCGGCGCTTCAAGAAACACAGCGCTCCGGTCACCTACATCCGCAGCGAGGATCCGCACCGCTTGCGCTGGGATCGCTGAATGCAGACGCGGCGCGCCCAGCGCGTGCTCTCGGCGTTTCGGGGCAGCTCCTGGCCCGCGCTGGTGCAAACCGAAGAGCAGAAGCTCGTCGTGAAATTGCGCGGCACGGCTCAGGGGCTGCTGCCGCTCGTGGCCGCGCTCGTGGTGGGCGCGCTGGCGGACGCGCTCGGGCTGGGCACGCCCGAGCGCTACTTGGTCGAGCTCGGCGCCGGGCTACCGAGTGACGAGCCGCACGAAGAGCTGGGCGCTCTGCCTCGGTGCTCGGGTGGTACCGCCGCAAGCTGCGCGCTCGCGGCCTCTGGGACGGTAAGAGCGGAGCCGTCACGGCGGTGCAGCGCGTCTCGAGTGATTTTCGCTTGAATCCCCACTTTCATAGCCTCGCGCTCGACGGCGTTTTCGCCGAAGAGCAGGGCGGGGAGCTGGTGTTCCACGCCTTGCCCTGCCTCACCAACGACGACGTCTCGGAGGTGTTGCAGATTGCCCGCACGCGCATCGTGGCGCTCCTGCGGCGGAAGGGCGTGCTCGTCGCTGATGACGAAAGCAGCGCCAGTGTCGTTACAGCAGACGAGGTGCTCGCTGAGAGCGAGCCCGCGCTGGCCGCGCTCGCAGTGGCGTGGCTGCCAAGCGCCGCTTGAGTTGTAGAAGCTTTTGGGGCGGAGCCTGACGGGCGTCACGGAACTGCGTTGGGAGGCAACGAGCGGCGCGCGACGGGGTCGGGAAACGACGAGCTGCCACCCGCGCTGGCGCGACCCGGAGCGACCGGACCCGTCCTAGCGCGACCCGGAGCGAGCGGGCCCCTCCGTCGAAGTCGGCACAACGTTGGCAGCGACGCGCCGTTTTTCGATCATCCCCGCGCTCGGCCTGCGTCGGGAAAGTCTCCCCCCCCTAGCCCTAGCTGTTGGTTCCGCGGTCGCGTCCCCCGCGCGATCTCTCTCAAGCAAGCCATGTGCCAGTGCCGCGCCAGGAGAAACCGCAGAGGATTGGCGCCGCGGGAGTGTCCGCGGACACCCGCCGGCCAATCGGAGAGTGTCCGGTCGCTCGCGACGAACTACTTGACGAGCTCGGCCTTGAAGCGCTTTCCCTTGATGCGCCCCACACTCAAGCTTTGGAGCGCGCGTTCGCTGACGTTCTTCGCCACGGCCACGAACGAAAAGCGTTCGTGGATCTCGATCTTGCCGATCGCGGTGCCCTCAAGCCCGCCGGCCTCGCCGGTCAAGGCGCCGAGAATGTCGCCGGGGCGAAGCTTGTCCTTGCGGCCCCCCGAGAGTCGTAGCGTGGCCATCTTGGCGTCACGCTCTACGACCACTGGAACCCCAGTCGGCGGAGGGGACTTGAGTCGCTCGGTGGGAATGAGGGGCGTCCCCGTATAAAGCTCGATGGCCTCGAGCCGCGGCTGCTCGCTCCGAGCGCAGAAGGACACGGCGAGCCCGACGTGCCCCGCCCGACCCGTCCGACCAATGCGGTGCACGTACACCTCGGGTTGCGCCGGCAACTCGAAGTTAACGACGAGATCGAGCCGCTCAAGGTCGATGCCGCGCGCCGCCACGTCGGTCGCCACCAGCACGCGCGTGCTGCCGTTTCGAAACTTCGCCATGACCCGATCGCGGTCAATCTGCTCGAGATCTCCGTGCAGACTGGCCACGCTCACCCCTGCCTTCGCCATTGCGCCGGCGATTTCGGCGACCGTGAGCTTTAGATTCGCGAAGACCAACGCAGACTCGTGAGGATAGCGCTCGAACACCCAGCGCAGCGCCGCAAGCTTCTGCTCGGCCGCGACGTGCACCACCAGCTCTTGGCTCTGCTGGTGCTTGTCGGTCTCGTCCTCGACGCTGACCTGGGTCGGTTCTCGCTGATGCTTCGCGCTGAGCGCGCGGATCGAGGCCGGGAACGTCGCAGAGAAGAACACCGTTTGCCGGGCCTCCGGCAGCGCCCTCAAGATCCTGCCAACGTCCTCTTGAAATCCCATGTCCAGCATGCGATCGGCCTCGTCGAGCACCACCGTCGCGACCCGATGCACCTTCAAGTTGCGGCGCTGTAGGTGGTCGACGATGCGTCCGGGTGTGCCCACCACCAGGTGCGTCCCCAGCTCGAGAGCCTTGGCCTGGTCACGCACGGATTGACCCCCGGAGAGCACCAGCACCGAGAGCCCCGGCAAATTCCTGCCGAGCTTTCGCAGCTCGCGCGCTACCTGCGCCGCCAGCTCGCGCGTGGGGCAAAGCACTATCCCGGCGACCTCACGCTTCGTCAGATCGAGCGCCTGCAGCAGCGGCAAGGCGAACGCGGCGGTCTTGCCGCTGCCCGTCTTCGACTGTCCCACCACGTCCTGGCCGGCCAGAAGCAGCGGGATAGTGCGAGCCTGGATCGGCGTGAGTCGCTCGAAGCCCAGATCCTGAACCGCCCCCAGGAGTGCGGGCGACAAGGGCAACGAAGCGAAGTCAGTGGACATCAGCCGCACCCTATAGCCGCGGAAGCGCCCTCGCGCGAGGCGACTGCTTCAAACGCCGCTGGCCCGGCCGGCCCTCGGTCTTGCGAGCGCTCACCAGCTGCTCATAGCGCCAAGATCGTGCACTCTCTCGTATCCGGCCTTCTTCAGCATTCCCGCCGCGCGTCCGCTGCGATTGCCACTCCGGCAGTACAGCACCACTGGCTGGTCCTTGGGCAAAAGCTCCTGCAGCCGACGGTCAAGCTCCTGGACCGGCAGGTTGATGGCGCCCGGCAGGTGCCCCGCCGCAAACTCCTCAGGGCTGCGCACATCGACCAGGCGCGCGCCCTCCTGAACCAGCCGCCGCGCGTCGACGCTCGCAACGTCGCCCCCACTGCGGAAGAATGCGAAGTAGCCCACGGCGAGGACCGCGGCGGCGGCAACGATGACCTTCATGTCCACGGGACCACTCTAGCCCGCGCCAGCGATTCGGCTACCCTTGCCGGCCGATCCGCGAGGGCGAGCGCATCATCCCACAGGTAGTCCCGTGTGGTTCCATCGGCTGGGACGTGACGTAGTGGCAGGCAAACGCGATGCTTGCGCGTAGTAACGCCTCGCGTTACTATGTCCTGTGATTCGCAGCTTTCGCGACCACGATACGGAACGCCTCTTCCAACGTCAGAAAGTTCGCAGATTCCCGCCTGATCTTCTGCGCGTTGCCCTCCGCAAGCTAGTCATGCTCGACGCCGCCACCACCCTCGCCGACCTCACGGTCCCGCCTGCCAACCGACTTGAGAAGCTTGCCGGCAATCGCCTCGGCCAGCACAGCGTCCGCATCAACGACCAGTTCCGCATTTGCTTCCGTTGGCTCGGCAGCGACGCACACGACGTAGAGATCGTCGACTACCACTAGCAGGCGCTCCCATGACTCAAAAAAGACTCGCCCCCATTCATCCGGGAGAGGTACTCGACGAGGAGTTCCTCAAGCCGCTCAGCCTCTCTCAGTACCGCCTCGCCAAGGGCCTGCGCGTCCCAGCGCGCAGAATCAACGAGATCGTCCTGGGCAAGCGCGCCATCACCGCCGACACCGCGCTCCGTCTTGGACGCTTCTTTCGCAACTCGGCTCGGTTCTGGCTCAACTTGCAAACTGGATACGATCTCGAGGTCGAAGCAGACCGTCTTGGTACGAAGCTCGTCAAACAAGTCGAAGTCCTTCGCAGAACTGGCTGACGCCGCGTTTGTCTCTCTGCCGAACCGCTATTTCGGGGGCGAACGCAGCGTGCAGCGCGCGTTGACGCAGAGTTCGGCGGCATTGCAGCAGTCCTCCGATACGACGCAGGGCTCGTCGGTTTGCGAGCAGGCGTCCATGGGCGGCGGAACGCATTCCAGTACGGGCACGCCAGTAGCCCCCTGGGAGGTTTGACGGCAGTAGCCGCCGCAGCAGTCGGAGCCGGACTCGCAGGCGCCCCCATCGGGTTGGCACGGAGCGAGCGCCCCGAACGCGCGCATGTTGCCGCCCGCAAGCTCCTGACCCGGCAAGAAGAACGCCGGGTGACTGGGATCGGCTACCCCGACGTGGTCCACGTCGATCGCCGCCAGCCACACCTTCTTGCGCAGGCTCGGCCTCGCGTCGCTACCCCACGGATCCTGCGGATCCGAAAGCGCGCTGCCCGGCGCTATCGTGTTGCCGTAGGTGCGGCGACTGGTGAACAGCGCCCAATAGTAGCCGCCCACCGCGACCGGCAGCACGTTGGGCTCGTAGTTCATGCGCCCCTCGGCCGCCTCGCCGTACGGGAGCAGGAGCGTCCCTTTGGCGTCGCGCCCGTTCAACGCGTTGAGCTTCTTCACGCTTTTGTCGGCAATTTCGACCATCCGCACCTCGGCGAACTGCGGTTTGGATTGGGTCTCGCCGCCTGTGAACTCGTAAGAATCGAACGAGCTTCCGGCGTGATAAACGACGGCGCTGCCGTCGGGCAGGAAGCTGGGCCAGGCCATCGCCTCATTGGGATTGGTTACCAAGTGCATAAGCCCGGAGAACGCGTTGCTAGCGTTGTCAAAGTCCATCACCGATAGCACGCGATTGTCGAGCATATCGCCGTTCAGGAACACGACGCGCTTGGCGTCTGGAGAGAAGCTCGGCGTCTGCAGGTAGTTGACGTTGAGTCCGGTCGCAGCGAGCGGCGCTCCGGTAGCTGTGTCGAGCAGCTGAGACCGATAACCCGCAGCCGAGTACACGCCGCGCATGATCTTGGTTGGCCAGGCGCCAGGCGGCAGCCCGTTGCTCAGCGCCTTCTCCCCATCCGGAGTAAGGCCGGCGAACGGAAACATCAAGCCGTCGTCGCTGGTCGCGCGCGGCGTCACCTCGCCAGCCGTCGATAAATTGTAGGTCGCGCTCACGTCCGGCGCGAAATCGGCCAGAACGTAGCCGGAACCCGTAGCCAAGACCGAGCCATTGGCGCTCACGGAGTGGCAGACGGTGCAGCCACGCATCACCACCTCCGCCGCACCTCCGGCTTTGATCCGCAGAATGCCACCCTTCTTCGTGACGTCGTTGGGGTCGTCGGTGAGCGGTGAGCTATAGGTGTTGTAGTAGATGATCCCCTTCATGCTCGCCTGGGCGATCCGCCACGACTGAGCCACAGGGCCGCTCACCTGCCCGTCCGAGTTCTTGCTGACCGCTACAGTCACGTCGTCGCTCTGCCCCGCCGTCAGCGTCACGCCCTTCCAAACGGGTGCCGGAATCGTGATCTGGATCGGGCTGGCAGCGCCGGAGAAATGCTTGTAGCTAAAGTGGGGAGCCGTGAGCGTCGTGTAGGTGCTGCTGGCCGCAGCTCCCGCCAACTGCAGGAGCGGCGCCGCGAGGCCTCGGGGGAACACGGTGCCGTTATAGGGATAGAGGAACTTGTAAGCCGCGTCCACGGGGGTAGCCGCACCTGCCACGAGCAGGGCTTGGTCAGCTTCGGAAAGCTGGCCCAGATTGCTGGTGATATCGACGTTGACGGTGAGCAGGACGCTGACCGAGCTCGTCCCCACACTGGCAGAGATGGTGACCACCCCGCCCACGAAGCCGTTTGCATGGAACACCCCGTCCCCACTGATTGAACCGATCTTGGTGTCGTCGACTGACCATACGGGGTCCACAACCGCGGTTCCGTCGCTCGCATTGAGGGTGAGCTGAACGTCCTTAACCTCGCCACTGACCGCTATCTCCGAGCCCGAATCGGAGCTGATCCCGCCGGCGAAGTGGTCACTGCCACCGGTGGTTCCTAGTGGCAGGTCAATGCCACCACTCAAGCTTCCGGTTCCGCCCGAACCGGCTGGTCCACGGTTCCTCGCACCGATCGCGCCCGAACCAGCGCCGCCACTCGCGTCGCAAGCTGTCGCCAGAAACACCAACGCACCCAGCAACTTGGCCGACCGAATCGAAGTATCGATGAACGAGCGCATGAACCTACCTCCACGAACGCGACAACGCGACGCGCAAGAAGCGCGCGCAAAAACGCACGGCGCCAGTTCGTCAACGTAACATCGGCCGACTTCGCAGCAAGCGGAAACGTGGTCAAGAGTCGATATTTACCAGCGCTACTCGCCTCGCAAGAGCGCCGCCAATCACCAGTAAATCACGGCGTTTGACCACGATTTGGTTTGACGGTTCTGCCACGAGCCCGCATAACGAAGCTACGTTTTCGCAGCGTCACTTTACGAAGACCGCGAGTGCAGGCGCGCTGCATGCGGCCGCTCGAAACCGCCTACGTGATGCACTCCCACCGTCACCCCCAGGACAGGCGCGCTGTCGTCACAAGGCGCAGCCTACTGCAGCTCTTCGCGAAACCGCGCGCTCACTCGGCGCACAGGCTCAGTTTCGCCCGCTCGCTGCGCGCGCATACAGTCCGCCGCCACGCTCAGGATCTCGCGCACGTCGAAGCCGATATGCTCAATGCCAGCGTCGCTGCCATAGGGCCTGGGCCAGTTGCAATGAGCCAACACGTAGACGTCTTTGCCTGGGCTCAGATTGGCGAGCTTCAAACCCTCGAGCACCGGCTCTACGAGGTTGTCGTCGGTAATGAACAGCGCGTCGGGCCGGTCGGCGCGGTCGAACAGCAACCGGGTCACGTGCTCACAACCCACCGGGCCCACGTGAAGCGGCCAGCAATCCTGCCGACGCAGGCCGCGTGCGAGCAGCCTTTCTTGCGCCTGGGCGAGGATGGGCTGGTGCGGCGAGAGCACGGCGATGCGTTCCCCGTGCTCAATCAGGCGCTCCACGGCACGTTCGATCAGGCCCGCGAAGTCCAGCTGAACCAGGCCGGAATGCGGCAACGCCGCCCAGATGGCCGCACGCGGCAAGCCGGGCTGCTGCAGCACGGGCAACAGAAACACGGTGCTCGAGCTCATCAGGAACACGCCGGCGGCCGAGCCCTGCGCGATCACCTCGCACAGCTTCTGGTAGGCGGGGTTATTGGCACGGCCGTCCACACCGACCAGAGCCGTCACCTCGCCCGGCAGTCCGGTTTCGCCACGCTCAATCAGCTCGAGAAACGTGGCCAAAAAGTTAGTCCACTCGAGCGAGCCCGGCTGCTCGCTGGTCACCCACAGGTAGCGGTTGTGGTGCGGCAACTGATCGGACACGAACAGGCTGCGCTCGCCATGCGAGGTCACGAGGCCTTCCTCCCGCAGCGCGGAAACGACGCGAGCCACTGTCGGGCGCGTAACCCCGAACTGTTCCATCAACGCGTCGTAGGTGGGCAGACGCGAGCCAGGCGCTCGAGTCCCGGCGACAATTTCGCCTCTCAGGACCTTGATGATCTGTTCGGCCTTTCGCGATGGCATGGGGCTGACTCCGCAATCTATCGCAATCCGGAGTCGCTCAGGTGCCCCAATGGTTAGCCCCCCGCCGGCCTTGAGCTCGAGTCACCAGAAGCGGCCTTTTGTGCTGCGACCGGAATGGAACGGGCAGATCTCCCGACGCGACGTGGTCGACGTCAACCTGGGGCACACGCCAGAAGCGTTCGTCCGCGCCGCGCACGCGCAGCTGGCTGGGCAAGCGGCACCCGCCGGCCTGGTCCGCGAGTGGGCGGACCAGCTACGCGGCAGCGAGCGCCTTCGCCGCATCGACGTGGTGCGTTCGCTGGCCGCCCAGCAGGGCCGCACTTGCGAGCTGGCCTTTGACGATCCGTGGCTCGGGCATCCCGAGTTTCTCGGAAAGCCGGAGCGCGGGACCAAGCGGCAGGTCGGTGCCGTGTTCATGTTCTTCTTCAATTGCCCCGGCGGCGTCAACTGCGCCACCGACTGGGCAAGCAGCCACGCCCTAGGCATGGACCACCCGCACGAGCTGTACGGCTTCGAACGTGGTGAGACCGGCTACTACGTGCCGACGGAGGCGGGCTTCTGGAAGCGAGAACTGAGCGACGCGAAGTGGGCCGGGTTGGATTTTCTGCTGCTCAACGTGTACGGCCCGGACATTCAGCACGGCAAGCTTGCACCGCTCAGTCGCGCGCTCTCAAGGCTCAGCGAGCCACTGAAGCTGGCGCTATTCGATGATACGTGGAGCTGGGGGCAGCCCTGGTTCGGGCCATTCTGGGAGAAGAAGCCCGACTTCCGCGAACCCGAGGCGGCTGCCTCCACCATCTACGAGGCGAAATGGCGACCCTTCTTCACACAGATAGCTAAAGTGCATTGGTACCGCTTCAAGGGCAAGCCGCTGATCTATTTCTACAACGCTGGCACACTTGGACCGCGTGCGTTGTCTGCGGAGGTACTGGGTCGCCTCAAGTCGAAGTTCCAGAGTGAGTTCGGCGAAGAGCCGTTCGTGTGCGCCGACGACGCTTTTTTCGACGACCCGCGCCTGGAGGGTGTCGCCGACTCGCGCTTTCAGTGGTTCACCCTCGACCTGCCGGAGCGGCGCAGCCGCTCGACGCTGAATGGTCACGTCGTTGATCACGCTATGGTGCGTTGGGATTCGCTCGGGCGTGATCGCCCGGGGCAGCTGCCCTGCAGTGAAGATCGCCTGGTCAAGGGGCCCGAGCTCTTGGAGCAGGTCCTGGCGGACTCGCGCGACGCCGAGTTGCTCGTGCTAGCCACCTGGAACGACCTGGGCGAAGGCACCGGCATCAACCGAAACTACGATTACTGGGTACGCGGAGCTTGGCTCTCGCCCGAGCACTTCATGCGAAAAATTAGGGTATCTCAGAGTAGCTCGTACCGCTCCGGCGTGTCGGGCAGGAGCCACTGCCATGTTACCGGCTGAGTTAGAGCTGCGCCACTACGCGCCGCTGGGCAACGCCTCGGCGCTATCAACGAGCCAGCGCGGCATCCTGCTCCACGTGGGCGAGGAGCGCTTCCGAGTCGAAGTGCTCAGGCCCGACGTACTGAAGCTCGCCATCTCTCAGGCGGGCCGTTTCGATGAGCAACCAACCTTCGCCGTCCAGCAGGTGCCGGAGAAGCCAGCTGCCTTCGAGCTGACCGACAGCCAAGATTCCCTAACGCTGCGCACGAGCGCGCTGGAGCTGGTCATCACCAAGCGGCCGTTCGGTTTGGTCGCCCGGCGCAGCGACGGCAGCTTGATCTTCGCGGATGAACTGACTGAAGCAGGGGCGAGCCGGGGCTATCTGCAGCTCAACGACTCTTTCGTGGTGAGCCGCCAAATCGGCGCCCATGACCCGATCTACGGGCTCGGACAGAAGACGGGCGCATCAAACCGCCGCGGACGCAGGCTCGTGCTTTGGAACACCGACATCCTGGCGCCGCAGGTGCTCCAGCAGCAGCGCGTGTTCGATGCCGACACCACGCTTGCCGGGCAGAGTCCGAAGTTCGACCCCTACTACACGTCAATTCCGTTCTTCTATCACGCGTCGTCAAACAACAGCACCACCAAGGTGGCCGGTTTCTTCATCGACAATGGCTACAAGGCCAGCTTCGATTTCACGGACAAGGCTCGCTATCGCTACCACTTTCACGGCGGCCAATACACCGAGTACGTGTTCGCGGGGCCGAGCGTTCCGGACATTCTGGAAGCCTACACGTCACTCACCGGACGCATGCAGCCGCCCCCGCTGTGGACGCTGGGACACCACCAATGCCGCTGGAAGGACTACAATCAAGCCGAGTTCCTGGGCATCGGGCGCGAGTACCGTGAGCGCGGGTTGCCGTGCGACGCGCTCTGGCTCGACATCGGCTACATGGAGGGTTACCGGGTCTTCAGCTGGGACAAGCAGCGCTTTCCTGATCCGCCGGCGATGATCCGAGCCGCCGAGGCCGACGGCCTCAAGGTGGTCACGATCATCGATCCGGGCGTGAAGTTCGATCCGGGCTACTCAGTGTTCGAAGAAGGGCGCGCGAAGGGTGCCTTCTGCAAGACCGAAGCGGGCAAGCTCTACGTCGGCCAGGTGTGGCCGGGTCGCACGGTCTTTCCGGATTTCAGCTTGGAGAAGGCACGCGCCTTCTGGGCCGATTTGACGGCGAAACACTTGAGCACTGGTGTCGCGGGCATCTGGAACGACATGAACGAGCCGGCCACGGGCGAGGTCGAACCGTTCTCGATGCGCTTCGATCGCGACGGTCAGAACCACTCGCACGAGCGCTACCACAACCAGTACGGGCTGCTCATGGCGATGGCCACCGTTGAGGGCTTCCGGCGACACGACCCGAGCGCACGGCCCTTCATCCTGAGCCGGGCCGGCTTTGCTGGCATCCAGCGCTACGCGGCGCAGTGGCTCGGTGACAACTACTCCAGCTGGGAGCACTTGAGCATGAGCGTGCCCATGGCGACGGGCCTTGGTCTCTCCGGCCAGCCCTTCATTGGCGCGGATATCCCAGGCTTCGCCGGGACACCTGACCCGGAAATGATGGTGCGCTGGATGCAGTATGGAGCCCTCACACCCTTCAGCCGCTGCCACGCCGTGATGGGCGAGCCGGATCAATACCCCTGGTCGTTCGGTGCGGCCGTCGAGAACAGCTGTCGAGCGGCGCTCTCGCTGCGCTATCGACTCCTACCCTACCTGTACGCGAAGTTCTGGGAGTCGAGCGAAACGGGAGCGCCCATTCAACGACCGCTGTTCTTCGACTTCCAGCACGACCGCAGCGCGCGTGAAACCGACGATGCCTTCCTGCTCGGCGACGCGCTCCTGGTCGCGCCCGTCATGGCACCGGGCCAGCTCGCCCGCAGCGTCTATCTTCCCAAGGGGACCTGGTACGATTGGTACAGCGACGAGCGTCACCTGGGTGAGCGCTACATCACCGCGCAGGCACCGCTCGAGCGTATTCCGCTGTTCGCCCGGGGAGGCTCGATTGTCGCATGCCACGCGCGGCCGCTGATTTCGACCGGCGGGCACCAGGCCGAGGAGCTTGAGCTTCACCTGTTCGTGCCCGGCGAGGACGGGCAGTTTCACTCACTGCTGCACGAAGACGACGGCAAGACCCGTGCCCACGAGCAAGGCGCGTTCGTCCGCACTACCTTTCAGTTGATCCGCAAGGGCGATGCGCTGACGCTGCACGCGCGAGTCACCGGACAGGGCTTCCCTGAGCATCAGCGCCGCTCGTTCACGCTCGTCGTGCACGGCCCGCTGCTCAAATTGGCTCTTAACGGACAACCAGTCCGGCTTGAGCAAGGCCGCGTGAGTTTCAACAATCGCGGCGAGAGCTTCGGGCTCGTCGCCACAGTGGGCACCTGAACTCCACGCTCGGAGACCGCATGACCCTTGCTAACCACAATATCCAGAGCCTGTTGGCCTTGCTCCTTGTGACCACAGCGGCCTGCGCTCACCAAACAGAGAATGCCGAGTCCACTTCAGACGAGGCTCCAGGCGGTGGCGGAGCCAGCATGGGCAAGAGTGGCGGAGCCAGCGCGCGTGCCGGTCAACCGACGACGCTCCCGCCAGCCGGCGGAGGCAAGGGCGGCGCCGAAGCCAGCTCCAAGGGCGGCGCGAGTGCCAGCGGCGGCAGGGGCGGCGCGGCAACTGGCGGCGAAGCCAACGGCGGCGGAGCCAGCGGCGGCGGCGGGTCGGTCAACATGCCTGTCCCCGGCATCTCGGTGCGCTTCAAGTCGGACGACGCGAACACCGCGACGCCCGTCTCCGCCATTCAGGGGGAGATCCACATCGTGAACAGCAGCGGCCAGCCGCTCCAGCTGAGCGATCTTTCGGTGCGCTATTATTTGACCAACGAGATGACGATCGCTCCAGCGTTCCAGAGCCGCTGGGGTCAGCTTCGTTCAAACAATTCGATGAACTTCAGCTTCAGCGGCAGCCTGATCGCGCTCCCCACCGCCACCGCCATGGCCGACAGCTACATCGAGTTTGCCTTCAACGAAGCCCTCGTCCTGGATATGGGCAAGACAGCGGTGGCCTCCTTTCAGATCCGTGATCCGGATGGCCAGCAGAAGTTCAATCAGGAGAACGACTACTCGTTCAGCCCCACGGAAGTGGACTCCGAGAAGCTGGTCCTGCGCCAAAACGGCGTGATCATTTGGGGCGTGGAGCCGTAACGACGTCTTGCCGCGAAAGCTCGTCGAGCAGGCGCTGCGCCTCCCCTCGGCGATAGCCGCCCGCCGCACCGGCCGCGAACGGTTCGAGTGCCTGCTTGGCCTCGGCGTCACGGCCGAGCCTGAGCAGGCAGAGGGCTCGGTTGTAGCGAGCTTCGCTGGCAAGGCGCCCGCCGGGGGCTGCGGCTAGGTAGCCTTCCCAACCCGAAAGCGCCGCGACATAGTCGTGACGAGCAAAATGAGCCTCGTGCGCAAGCCGGTAGAGGTCGCCGTCGTTGTCTCGAAACGGCGCGCTGGCCACGGGCGCTGTCGGTGCGGACTTCTCGACGGCTGCCGCGGAGCCAAGAGCCGGCGGCGGCGGCGTGACCGCCTCCGGGATAGCGGTCGGGCCCGGTGCGGTCGGCGGCGGGCTCACGAGGCCAGGCGCAGGACTCGCGAGGCCGATCGCCTCCGCGATAGAATCAAGCACCGCTGGCAGCCGCCCGGTGGCGGCGCCCCAGGCGGTTCCGACCGCAAAACAGGCCGCTATCGGCAATACGAAGGCAAGGCGTGTCCGGCGCCTCAACGTGCCCTGGTGCAGGCCTGCCATGAGCCGAGCCCTGGCCAGGCGGGCATCGCTCGTTGCCTCTTCGGTCTCTTCGCGGAGCGCACGGGTCGCCGCCTTCAGCAGGTCTTCGGTCATCCGAGGCCTTCCTGCGACAGTTCTGCGCGCAGCTTCTTCTTGGCATGGTGCACGCGAGTCCGCACCGTGCCCTCGGGTGCTCCTGTGATCTCGCTCACTTCGCGCGACGTGCGCCCCTCCACCTCGCACAGCACAAAGGCCACCCGCTGGTCGAGCGGTAGCGCGTCGAGCGCACGGCTCAGCAGCGAGGCCAGCTCCTTGCGCCGTTGCAGCAGCTCGGGATCCTGAACGCGAGCCTCCGGTTCGAGCCCGAAACGATCCATCGCCGCGCGCCGCCGGGCCGCAGCGCGCACATGGTGGCGCGCGTGATTCACAGTGATGGAGAGCAGGAAGGTTCTCAGCGAGGACTCGAAGCGGTAGCCGCGCATGGCCCGCGGTAGGGAAACGAACGCCTCGTGCACCAGATCTTCCGCTGCGCTCGGATCGCCGACCAGCCGGGTGGCAAACTTGCGGACGGCCAAGTGATGCAGATCGTACACCTCGCCCACCGCCGCGGGGTCGGCGGCGATCAATCGGGCAACGAGCTCCGATTCCACGTCGGAAGCGCCCTGCAGGGGTGCGGCGGGAGAAAGCACGAGGCCTGCGCCTGTCATATCGCGTAGTGAGTGCCCGGCCGCGGCCGGAGTGTTCAACGCGCTGACAGTTCCGCAATATCAGTATTCATTTCGAACATTTAGAAGTAGGCCACCCCGGCGCGAAGCAGCGGTCCCAGCTGG
>JANNWK010000577.1:0-6841 GCA_031408355.1 Myxococcales bacterium | reverse complement strand
CGGATGGTCAAGGTCGCTACCCCATCGATGCGGCGCCGCACGCGCCGTCTTTCTGACTCGAAGGGCAACCTTCGTGCAGGCAGTATAAAGGAGCGCAACGGTGGCGAGGGCGAAGCCTAGGGGTGGCCGAGACCGGCGCCTGCGGAGTGCGTGCATCGTGGGCGCCCAGGCCCCGATCGGGTAAGGCCACTTGATTGCCGGCATCTCATAAGTCGAGTGTGCCGGCGCTGTTCATCCTTCACGGCCGGCGCACGATTTCTTCGGAGTCGGCGGCGGAGCCGAGGGAATACTGCACACCGGCTCAACGAGCCTGCTGCCCGCGCCGGCCAGGGTCGGTGCGCCCGCTGACGACCCACCAAGGGCGCCAAACCGACTGGGGCCGCCGCCGGAGAGGCCGCTTATCTGACCTACGCGCAGTCAGCGACCTCAGCGGGCTAACGGAGTGCGCTTCCACCAAGGTCCGCCGCCGAATCGACCACGTGCACGTTGGAAACCGGACCGGTCAAGTCTGGTTCCTTGAAGAACCAAACGACCTGCTTGTCTGGTGTGACTTCCAGTATATGCGCTTGGTCGAAGCCGGCTGCGTGACCGCCCCAGTTGGTGACGACGGTGTTGCCGTTGGCTAGCCGCTGGATACCCGGGACATGCACGAGCGTGTGTCCCGTGAGCGAGCTTGCGCCAAGTTCCCAGACGACGTCGCCGCTATTATTGTACTCAACCACTTTGCGCGGATCGTCACCGCCAGAGATGAGAGTATTGCCGTTTGGCAGCCGGACCGCCGTGAATTGCCCTAGCGGGAACGTGCGAAGCACTTTGCCCGCCTGATCGACCTCGACGGTTCTGGCGGGACCGCCATACCCAACCAGATAGGTGCCCTGCGGCGTCTTTCGCACCTGGCGGAACTGCGCATGCCTATTGCCGGTAGCCAGGCCACCCAGCGGAATAGTGAGCTGGATCTCGCCGCTGCTATTGAGCTCGTGCAGCGCACTTTGGGTGCCGCCGTCACGGGACTCACCGACCAAGAAACCACCCCCCTCAAGGGGCTGGCACGAATGGGTCTCACCGTTTGACGCCGCCTTGTATTCCCAAACCAGGGCCTTTGCGGGCGTGACTTCTCTGGCTCCCGTTTTGAAGGCAAACACGATATTGCCGCTCGGTAGCAGCCAGGCGTCGTTCGCTTCGCCGCCGACATCAATCGACCAGAGCAGAGCGCCTTCCCTGGTGATGAGTGTGACGCGGCTGCCGCCCGAATGCCCCGTCACGAACTTCGGGACGAATGGCTCCACCGTAGGCATGCCGCCAGAGTTTGCCCCGCCGGCTCCCGCAGCATCCATCCCGGTCCCGCCCGTGGTGGGGTTTGTTGCACCAGCGACGGCTTCAGAGCTTCCACCGGCGCCCGATGTGGCACCCGTCGTCGCAGGTGAAGCTCCGCCCGCTGCTGAACCACCCGAGGGTGCTGCCAGCGGCATGGAGCCCACGCTTGAGGGATCCCCACAGGCGCTGCCCAACAGAGCCAGCAGAGGAAGTAGCGATAGTAAATGTCTCAAAATTCCTGAAGTTCCTAGGCTACGCGCCTTTTTAGGCTGTCGCAAACAACTCTGGGAGTCCGCCGCTACTGAAGTCCGGCTCACCTTGTACAAAATCCTCGGCCAGGCCGAGCTGGCGCCCAACGCTCGTCCAGAAGTCCATGGTGTTGCGTCCCGTGTAGCGCAGACACCGGCCACCTACGTTGCCGATGTTCTTTCCGCCAAGCATGACGAGCGGAGTGTTCTTATAGCTGTGCTGCGCCGCCACTCCGTCGCCGGTGATGGACACCTCGCCGAAGAACACAATCAAGGTGTTGTCGAGCATGCTACTGCCATCCGCATCGGGGGTGGACGCTAGGTCTTGAACGAACGGTCCAAGGATATTGCCGTACCAGCTTGAAATACGGCGCATGTCGAGGTTTTTGTTTGCGTAGTTGGTGTGGGTAACGCTGTGGGTCGCCCCGCTTCTGATCATGTCGGGCAGCAGCGCTTTGAAATTGACCCAGTGGTGCCCAGCCGCGAGCATGAGCGTAGCTACCCTCGTGCGGTCAAAACCAAAGCTGGCCTTGGTGAGCCCAAGAAAGCCCTCGAGTACTTTCTGGTGACCCAGGGCGTCGTTCAGTGCCAGGCCATCCAACGTCGCTGGATTGGGCAGGGTCACCTGCGCGTACCCCGAGCCAGCCATGGCTGCGGAAAGCCTGCCCTCAAGCTCGCGGAGGCCCTGGATGTGGCCTTCAAGGCGCTGTTTCTCCTCAGCTGAAACGCGCGCCGAAAGCCGGTTAACGCTGTCTAGGGTGTAATCAAGCAGGCTGCGCTTCTGCCTGAGGGCGACCTCAAGCTGAGCCTGTTGCTCGGCGCTGAGCTCGCCTGGCATGAAGCCGCTGAAGAGGCTGTTGTAAGCGCGTAGCGGATTGTTATCAGGGAAGATCGGTTGGGGCGTCGGGGCGGTGTCAAAGGAGAGGATGGGGGCGTGTGGTCGTTCTCCGCTGTGGTCGGTATTGGCAGACCACGTGACGCTCCGGGTCGCCCCGCCCAAGCCCAGCGCCGTATCTCGAGCGAGAATTTGGTCGATGCTCGGAAAGCGACTGAGCTCCGAGCCCTGCGGAATCGGGGTGGGGGGGGGGGCATTCGGCACGGGATCGATGTTTTTGTCCACTTGACCCATGACGCCGCCGCTCATGAAGTGGATTTGTGCGCCGACGTGAGCGTCTCCGATGGCGCGCTCGAGCGGCACCCCCTCAATGATCGTGATGTGCTGCTTGACGGATTCAAACATGGCCGACTGGGGGCCAAGCTCAAACTGAGTCGCGTCGCCGGTGCCCAGAGTCACGTGGCGCCCGCCCGTCGGGAGCCAATCCGGCTGCCAGACAACATTGGGCATCTCAATGACGAGCAGTCGTTTCGGCGCCTGCCCCTGCTGGGCGCTGCTCTGGCGAGGTCCGAACGCTGCGCCGAAGGGCAGCGCGAGACCCGCAGCGCCCGCACCACGCACGAGGTTGCGACGAGTAAAGATCCGATGATTCATGCGGTTTTCCTTGGCTCCCACTCAGTGCTGCCGCGTGATGAAGAAGCGACTGCTCGCCACTTGCGAGATCAAGCTACCCAAGGCGCGGTCGTCGCCCTTCCACGAGCCCAAGGTGCCTTCAAGGCCACACTTTTCAGCAGGCTCCAAGTGGTGACCCATGAGCGTCTCCGTGACGTGCCCCGAGACGCAGCTAGCCACATCGTCGTTGCGAGCGAGCATGTCGCTCAGCTCGAGCGCGTTGTTGAACTGGACCAGCTGCCCCGAGAGGGTGAGAGTGGCGCTGGCGTCCACCGGGCCTTCTTCGTCTGCGCGGGCAGTGAGGAAACGCCCGTCCAGGTCATAGTGCTCGAACGCCAAGCCGATGCCGTCGAAGTGAGCGTGACAGGCGCTGCACAAGGCCTTCTCAGCGCGGAGCTCAGCCAGCTTTCGCGCACTGTAACCGAAGGCGATGGTTTCTTCGATTTCCGCGACGGCGGCTGGAGGGGGAGGGGGTGTGATAAGGCACAACAGCTCTTCAGAGATATTCAGACCGCGATGCACGACTCGGTCACCCTCTGGCAAGCTCAGGAGCGCCGCCGCACGCGTCAAAATTCCAGCGCGCTCAGTTGCGGGGAGCTCCACGACCCCCGGCGCTGGCACGCCCGGCAAGCCGTAGAAGCGGGCCAACTCATCGGTCACGAAGGCTTCTCGCGAGGTGAACAATTCCGTCAGCGGCTTGCCGCCGAACACGTTGTTTCTCACCAAGTGGTCAACCTCCGCCGCCATCGCTTCACGGAGCGCAGGGGTGAGCGCAGGGTATAGCTGTTGGTCGCGCTCAGCCGTCAAGGCCTTGCCGGCGCCGAGCAGATCAGTCAGCGCGTCCACCAGTCTGTCCTGGACTTCGGGGAGGGCGATCAGCCTCTGGATTTGCGCCGCCACCGCCTCGGGCGTTGAGAGGCTGCCGTCTGCCGCTGCAGCATACAGTGCGTCGTCTGGACCTGTGCCGAAGAACGCAAACGACAAGAGCGACGCGATCTCGTGGGGGCTGAGCACGACCTCCTGTCCCGCAGAGGCCGCCGCGCCCAGCTCCGTTCGGTACAAGAAGTCTGCGGATTGCAGCACCCCTGCGATCAGCAGCTCGATCCCTTGTTCGAAGGAGGTTTCGGCGCCGACGTCGTAGAGCGCCATGAGGGGCGTCATGTCCTCGGCGAGCAGCGGACGCCGAAACGCGCGCCCAGCGAAATCAGCGATGAACTGCTCCGCGCAGCTTCTTTCCAGCGCGGCGTCAGGAGCGGCGGGTGTGCACGGCACGAACTGCGCCACGTCCACCCGCGAGGCGGTGACGAGCGCTCCGTCCCAATATTGCCCCGCTAGGCCTCCGCGAACCAACAGCGACTCTTCGTCCACGCGCTTCGCGCCCTCAGCCCCAGGTGTGGTGACGCCTTCAGGCTCTATTCCTGGGAGGAGCTGGCGCACCATCGCCGCGTAATGCGCGTCGGTCAGTTTCCTGACGCGGGTCTTAACGAAGGAGGAAACACATGCGGAAGGGGAAAGTGGGTCGGACCCGGGAACGTCCGGCACGCTGCCACCGGCTGGCCCCCCACCCGGCGAGACCTCGCCGGTACAGCCAACAAGGAGCGCAACGGTTGCGAGGGCGACGCGTAGGGGCGGCCGAGACCGGCGCCTGAGGAGTGCGTGCATCGTGGGCGCGCAAGCCCCGACCAGGTAAGGCCACTTGATTGCCGGCATCTGATAGGTGGAGTGTGCCGGCGCTGTTCATCCTTCACGGCCGGCGCACGATTTCTTCGGAGTCGGCGGCGGAGCCGAAGTGCTAGCGTCGGCTCGGTGTTTCCTCGGCCTCGGCTCGCTGGTCCGACGCTCGCGCAGCTCGCCTGTGTGCTCAGCTGGGCATCGGGACTAGCGTACCCCCGCACCGTCAGCGCTCAGGGGCCCACCGGCCGCGCGGGCGTGCACCTGTCCTGGTCCCGGTCGGACGCCGCGAGCTCGTGCCCCAATGCCGGACGCGTCCAGGCGGACGTGGTGCGCCGACTGCGCCGCAGTCCTTTCTCCGAACCCAGCAGCGTCTTCATCGAGGCGACCATTTCCAAGCTCGGCGAAGTTTGGCTGGCGCAGATCGAGATGCGCGACAGCGCGGGCAGCCAGCTCGGCTCGCGACGCGTCGAAAGCGACAACCCGAGCTGCACCTCGCTGGGATCGGCGGCCGGGCTCGCCATCGCGCTCATGATCGACCCCGACGCGCTCTTGGAGTCGCCGTCCGCGCCAACGCCGCCGCCATCTGCCGTGGCCCGGCCGGCCCCCCCGCCGAAAGCCCCGCGTGCCGAGCCGGCACCGCGGCGACGTATAGCGCTCTTGGCGTCGCTCGTGGGCGTGAGCCGCGCCCTGCCCCAACCGGCCCTGGGCGGTCGGCTCGACGCCGAGCTGAGCGTGATAGGCAGGCTCGACGTATCGCTCGCTCTGGCCTTCCTACCCGAACGGCGCGAGGTGCGACAGGGCGAGGACGTGAGCTTCGGCTTGCTCTGGGGCGCGCTCGGGCCCTGCTATCGCCTCGTCGATGCGAGTAGCATCACGCTGAGCGGTTGCGCCACCTTCTCGTTCGGCACTCTGCGCACGGTGGTGTTCGATCCGTCGCGGGCTCGCACCAGCCAGCTGCCATGGAGTGCGGTCGCAACCGGGGTGCGTGTAGGCCTTTCACCGCTGCGACGCGTGCAGCTCGAGGGTGGCGTGGACCTGATGACGCCCCTGTACCGACGCGACTACCTGGTGGAGCGTGCGCCGGACCAGCACGTCTCGGTCTTTTCTGATCCGGCAGTGGCCGGCGCCGGTTTCATCGGGCTGGGTGTTCAGTACTGACGGAAGGGTGGCCAAAAAAAGTGGACGGTTGGTTGAAGGATCGCGTTCGCTACGACACTCCTCTAGAGTAGCTCAATGATGTTGGCCGCGCGCGTTCCGCTCACCGGCGTAGAAGCGCCGGCTGACCTGGAAAGCGTGTATGCCACGTGTGCCAAATACGTTTGGGTAAGCTTGCAACGTCTGGGCGTCCGGCATGCGGATCTGGAAGACCTGAGCCACGACGTCTTCTTGATCGCCCACCGCCGTTTCAAGGAGTTCAGCGGCACGGTCAAGATCAACTCCTGGCTGTTCGGGATCTGCCTGCGCGTTGCCGCCAATTACCGGCGGCGCTCGCGCTTTCGTTACGAGATTGCGGCAGGATCCATGACCCAGGATGACGGCATCGTCTCGACGGCGCCGGCGCCGGATCGGCCGGACCAGCAAGCCTTGCGGCGCGAAGCAGAGCGGCGCGCTCAGGCCATTTTGGACGCGATGGACCTGACCAAACGAGCGGTGTTCATGATGTTCGAGATCGAGGGTCTTTCCTGCCAGGCCATCGCCGAGCAGCTCGGCGTGCCCGTCGGCACCGTCTACTCGCGCTTGCATGGTGCACGCACGTTCTTCGAAAAAGAGGCGAAACGCGTCGCCGCTGAGGAGGTAGCATGAGTGAGCCGACGCGGATGTTGGACGACAAGCAGGTGAGTTCGGCGACCACCGAGCTGCTGCGAGCGCTCAGACCGCCCCAGGTCGCTCCGCCCGACGTGAGCGCGGCGCTCGCCGAGCAGTTGTCGAGTCTGGTAGCGCAAGGTGCTGCTCCTGCCGCAGCGGGTGCCCTATGGCTCAAAGTCGCGCTGGTGTCGCTGGCGGTCGGGGGCTCCGGCACCGCCGTCTACCTGGTTTCGCAGGGCGCTGCGCCCGCTCACCAGCCCGTGGCCCCCAAGGCTCGCGCTGCGGAAGCGGC
>JANNWK010000576.1:0-3617 GCA_031408355.1 Myxococcales bacterium | reverse complement strand
GCGGCCGTCAGCTTTTCGCGCGCGTCTTCGGCAAGCGCTTGGCAGTCGGGTACCGCCCCGCCGCCGCCACTCGAAGCGCCACCACTCGAAACGCCGCCACTCGAAGCGCCGGCGCTGCCGCCCGCCTGCGGGATCCCCGCCGTCCCGGAATTTCCTCCGTGGCCTGCGCTCGAGCCCGAACCCGCGCTGGAGGTTCCACCGGAACCTACCGGTCCTTGCCCCGCCGCCCCGCCGCTGGCCTTGGTGCCTCCGCCGTGGGCAGCCGCGCCACCGCGACCGGCGTCGTTCTCGCTCGAGTCGCTCGAGAAGCTGGGGCCGCCGCAGGCCAACGCGCCGAAGAGTCCCACTCCGACTAGGCCTCTCGCCGTCGCACGATACGTCATGCGGGCAAGGCTAGCATGCGTCCTGAGCCGCCGGTGTCGGCCTGAACCGCAAGCGCCTTGGGTCGGCTGTAGGCGATTCTCCGACTCACCGGGCCTGGTAGGTGACCGTTTGGCCATTGCGTGAGTTTTCCAGGCTGAAGCGGCCGTTGGCCTCTACTCGAGCGTGAATGAAATGCGCTGCGTCGGCTGCACCGTTCAAGTTGGCGATGCGCTCAGGCACGGCGTTGTGGGCCGCGTCGCTGCCGTTGGTTTGGTGGATTTGCCACACGTCTTGGAGCGCCGGGATGGCTAGCAAGCGCTCGTGCGTGACGGGCGCGTTGCCCTTGCTAGGACTGTTGCTGAGGACCGCGACCAGCGGGTTGACCGCGCTGAAGAGTTGCGGCGCCGAGGAGATCTCAAGGCCGTGGTGCGGCACTTGCATCAGGTCGACCTCACCGAGCTTGTTGACCGGGCACGCGAGCTCATGCTCCCCGCCCCAGGTTAGATCTCCAAGATCCATGAACTGAAAGGTGCCGAAGCGGAGCACGTAGCCGACGCTGGCGCCATTCTCCTCCCCGGTCTTGTCGCGGAGCTCGGCCCCCGCGCAGAACGGGTTCGCGGCGCTCCCAGGCAGGCCGGTCGCGATGCTGGCGGCGTTCGCCGCCACGACCGTGATGAGCGCATCCCCAAGCTCCACGGTATCGCCGGGAACGACGCTGCGCCTTCGGCCCGCGGCCAGCGCGAGATAGCTTGTCTGCGCACCTTCGAGTGACGCGCCGTGGTCGATGAATTGTCCGATCTCGATCCCAGCCGCTACCGCTTCTACGCCGCCGACATGATCGCTGTGGTAGTGCGAGATGATGACGTGATCGAGCTTGCTTGCCTGTAGCTCGTCGGCGAGCACCTTCAAGATACGCCCGGCGTCTCGGTCACCCGCGTTGCCCGTATCCGCCAAAACAATCTGGCCGTTGGGGACGCGGACAATGGTCGCCGCGCCGCCCTCCACGTCGATCCAATAGATGTCGACGACGCCCGTTGGGCTATCGCCTCTTGCGCCCCCGCTTCCAGCACCGCCGAGGTCAGTCGCAGGGTCGCCTCCGGCGCCTCCTCGTCCGTTTCCTCCGGTGCCTCCCGCCAGGTTTCCGCCACCTGCGCCAAGCGCGCTCCCTCCAGTAGCAGCCTTGCCCGCGCCGGCAGCTTCAGAGCCGCCCGTCGCTGAGGCACGACCGCCACCGGCGACTGCCCCGCTTGAACCTCCATTAGTGCAGCCGAGCGCCAAGAGGAGCGGGAGCGTGAAGGTCGGACGTTGGCCCGCATAGAGCCGCGCGATCGTCATGACTCTCCTACAGCGATCGAGTCGGCCTGGGCTGTCACACTGCGTAGTCTATACCAGACGCGGGCCCGGCACCTACTGAGCGGACGAGGTTACTTGCGCAGCGGTCGCTCGGCGGTCTTGGGCTCAATCAGCGAAAAGCCTTCCTTCACCCAACGATCGCGAACCTGGCGAGCCAAATCGGGGTGGTCGCGCCAGGGCACGGCTACCGCGTACACGAGGCAGGCGTTCGCGTAGGCTGGGTACGCCGCCCAGGCTGCCGAAAACTCGGTGCTGCTGAAGCCGGCGGCGAACTCGCCATCCACGGAATGCACTTCCAGCCGCTGATCGTGCCAGCGCTGATGGTGCACCTGAAACGGACCGAACTTCACGTCGAAGGGCTTGGTCTGTGGCCTTCCCCAGGCTTCGAAGCGGCGCATACACGTGTCGGTGTTCACAGGCGTGCCGACCGGTACCTCTTGCACAAAGCCGATGGTCAGCGCGTGGTGATCGTCGCCGTACCGGAAGCCTACAAAATGCTCGACGCCCCAATAGCGCACACGCTTCCAGTGCTGCCAGTCGGCGAGCGGGAGTGAGAGCTGATCATCCTTGTCTGTGCGCACGCCCCAGCCTTCGGACAGCTGTCGCAGTAGGGCGGCGCCCGCAGGATCGGTGGAGTCTCCCCCGGGCTCCTTGACTGTGGGGCTGCCGGGTGTGGGCGGTGCCGGGTTCGCCTTGCCGTCGGCTGCTCCGGGTGCGGTAGCGCTGCGGTTCGCGCTCGTGCCGACTGCCGCGCCTTGCCCGGGCCTTCCGCTCGAGCCGCAAGCGGCAAGCGAACCCAACAGCGCGAGCGCGGCCGTGAGCGGCCCGCCGGCAGCGCGAAGGGAACGGTCAAGCGTCACTAGGGTTGGACGGCCCACGGCCTCCCAGTATGCATCGAGTTGAGCCGCGCTTCCCGCCGCGCTGGCTTCCGCCGCGAAAGGCCCGCGCTGGGTCAGACCTCGAACGTCTGCATGCGGATCTTGTTCAGGTCATGAATACCCAGGCCAAGCTCCCCGGCCGTCTGGATGAAACGTGGCTCGCGGCCGGCCTCTTTCAGTGACGGTAGATTTCTTGCCTTACGCTCCGCGTCGACGATTTTCACGCCCATGGTGTCCATGGCGACGGGATCGGTGGCCACGTAGAGCGCGCCGTGAGGGATGCGCGTCCGCGCGTCCTTGTCGAGCGGCCCCTTGTCGTACATCACCTTGAACGCATCGGTGATGTGCAGACGCACGCGGCTCGTCACGACCGGGTGATTGTACAGCATCGCGATCTGGGGGCTCGCCTGATTGGCGTGGTGTTCGTGCGGATTATTGATGTTGCCGTGGGTGATGTTCTTGAGCGTGCCCGTGTAACCACAGATAGAGTGATCCTTGATCATCGTGATATCGATGACTGCGGTGGCGTTCGTGAAGATGCGCGCATACTTGGTCTTGATGCCCTGGTAGACCTTCACGTCCGGCATCTTGTGGTCGGCGTTGTTGTGGGTGCCGGTGAGCACGCCTGCGGGCAGCTGCCACTTTCGCACGTTGATGCGCGTGCCCGCCAGGAAGTCTGGGAATTGTTCGTACACGGTGATCTTGGCGGCAGGCACGCCGAGCGCCAAGACCGCTTCGACCACGGGCAAGATGACCTCAAAGTTCGTGGCCATCGTGTAGGTGCCCTTTTGGCCCGCGATGCCGTTCACCTTGATCGCGACGACGTCGTCCTTGTGGATGAAGCGCCCCATGGCGTCGTTCACGTTGGACGCACCGGTAAACTCCATCATGGCTTTCTCGAGCACGCTCTTGGCTACCTCCGGCTTGGGCCAGAGCTGGTTCGGCTGCATGAACGAAGCGAAATCGCCCTTGGCGCTCACCTTGGTGAGCTTGCCCGGCACGGAGAGCGGTAAGAACCCTACA
>JANNWK010000575.1:0-3584 GCA_031408355.1 Myxococcales bacterium | reverse complement strand
CAGCGACTCGGCAGTAAGGATCCGCTCGCTCCAGAGCAGGAGCTGGTCTTCATCCGCCCGCTCGACACGCTCGCCCCAGGGATCGCGCGGATAGCTCGTCGTCCGTCAGTCCACTGATGTCGACCAGCACGAACCTAAGCTGCGGCACGAACGGCGCGACCGCAGTCAGCAAAGCCAGATCGGAGTCGAACAGGTCCGTGAGGCCCGTCCCCGCCGTCCAGCCCGTCTCGCTATGGTGCAGCACGACCGTCACCACAAGCGGCAGCGGTAGTGCTTGTTTGCCTGACCCCGTGGCCGTCACGTGCTGGTCCAAGATCCGAGCGGCGTACTTCAGCACGCGAAGCGGCATCAGTTCATCCACACTGCTTTGGTGCTCGAACAGCAGGTACATCACGCCGGGCTTGCAGCTCAGCTCGACCATAAAAAGCAGATCCGACTGCGAGCTTGCGAGCTCGGCATCGACGTAGGCCCCGGCTACCAACCGCAGCGTTGACCACTCGATTGGTGACAGCAGCGGGTGCGACAGCGCCGCACTTAGCGCCGCTTTCGCGTGCTCGACGTTGGAGAACGTCTTTCTGAACAGCGCGTCGTGGGGGTTTTTAGGTTCCTTCGAGGGACGCTGCGCGGTCATGCCCAGACTGGTCGGACATGGTACGCGCGGGTTGTGGAATTTCTGGCAGCGCGGGTCGGCCGGCGTCACCGCGCGCTAAAGCTCAACGACTCAGCAGCGCGGCGCTTCGTCGTGCAGACCGAAGCACGCGGCGCCTTGCCCCGAAGGGGTGAGCGAAGCTGTGCCGGACGTCGGGCAGGGGCAGCGCGCGCAGGCGCAGCCGAGCACGCCGGGGGTGGGCAACCAACGCGGTCCCTTTGCGAAATTGTGCACCGCCGAGCCCACCCCAACGGATCGACCAGAACCCAGCGCCTATTCTCGGCTTCCAGCTGTCGACCCGGCCCGACTATCCATCAAGACTGCCTACTTGCGCACCCGCTGCCAACGGCCGTCGACCCAGACGTAACGCACCTGGTCCCAGTGCCAATAGCCGCAGGTCCAAATGGCGCCGGCGAAGGGAGCCGTGCCCTTTGGGACGCAGGGTTCGTCGCTGGGCCGCGAGCGGGCCTCAGCCGCGTTCGGGCGCTGCTCGCGCTGGGTGGCGCAAGCGAGCAAGCCTTCCGCAAGCGGCAGGAGCAGCCAAGACCAGTGGGGGAGCGGACGGGGGCGCATGGCGGTGACGGGACTTTCGCGGACGCCAGTATGCCCAAGTCGGGCCGAGCCTGCAGGGCTCTCGCACGCGAAGCGCGCGCTTCGAAGCGCAACCGAAAACTGCTAGGGTGCGCCCGCCCATGAGCTCGCTCGAATCACAACTGGAACAGCTACCCCAAGACGTGCTTGAGACCCTACGTGCCTGCGGCTTCGACGCCGCGCGACTGGTACGGCTAGCCCAGCCGCTCATCAGCGGCGTCGCGGCCGACAACACAGTGAAGGGCAGGCTCACGCCTCCCGCGCCCGGCGACGTGGTGACGCTGCCCGAGGCGGGCTCCCAGGAGCACACAAGGCTCGCGGCGCTCGGCCAGGAGGCGCTGGCGCGGGGGCAATACGCGCTCGTGGTGCTCGCCGGCGGCATGGCCACCCGGATGGGCGGGGTCGTGAAGGCGCTGGTCGATGCTTTGCCTGGCAAGACGTTTCTCGACCTCAGGTTGCGTGAGGTCGAGGTCATCCGCGAGCGCTACGGCGCCCGCCCACCGCTCTGGCTGATGACCAGCCATGCCACCGACGAAAAGATCAGAGCGGCGCTCGGCAGCCAGCTGCAGGGTGACGAAGTCGCCACCTTCGTGCAGGAGCTTTCGTTGCGGCTCACGCCCACCGGCGACGTCTTCCTCGGCGCAGACGGCCGACCCAGTGAACACGCTCCGGGCCACGGGGACCTACCCGACGCGCTCAAGCGTAGCGGGCTACTGGAGCGTTTCGTCAAGCGCGGCGGAAAGACCTTGATGATGACCAACATCGACAACATGGGCGGCACGCTCGACCCCGTGCTGCTCGGCTTCCACTTGGCGCACGGCTTGCCCGTCACCTCCGAAGTCGTCGACAAGTTGGGCTCGGACCGCGGCGGCATCCCAGTGCGGTTGGACGACAAACCGTGCGTGCTCGAAGAGTTCCGGATCCCGCCCAGCTTCGATCCTGCCGCGGTGCGCGTCTTCAACACCAACGTCATCCACTTCGACGCCAAGGCGTTGCTCGAGCTCGACATGCCCTGGACGTTCTTCACCGTGACCAAGAAGGTGGAAGGGCGCAGCGTCATTCAGTACGAGCGACTGGTCAACGAGCTCACCTCGGTGCTCCCCACCAAGTACCTGCACCTGCCGCGCACCGGTACCGAAGCGCGATTCCTGCCGGTCAAAGACAACGAAGAGCTGCAGGCCCGCGCGCCCGAGATCTTGGCGATAGCGCAAGCCCACGGCTGGCTATAGCGGAGCCGGGGCGCGGATAGCTCCGCCGTCGATCAGCCGAATTCGAGCGAAGCGGAGCGACCCTGCCCAGACGGGTCGGGCACTGCACGCTTGGGATTTCTGACCGCGCTCAACGACTCAGCAGCGCGGACAACGACTCGGCGGTCAGAATTCGCTCGCTCCAAAGCAGAAGCTGGTCTTCATCCGCCTGCTCGACACGCTCGCGCTCTGCACGCGGCACCTCGCCAAACTTCAACTCGAGCTGTCGGAGCAACAGGCGCCGTGCGCCTTCAGCCTTGCCTTCAGCCTTGCCTTTGGCTTCGCCTTCAGCTTTGCCTTCAGCTTTGCCTTTGGCTTCGCCTTCGGCCTTCCATTGTTCTGCGAGGGTCATGAGTACTTGCTCCGTTTCGGGGGCCGCGCTGTCGAGGGCGGCGTGAAGGATTTGCGGCGTTAGGTCTTCAACGACCAGGGAAAGGTAGCGGAAAACCGTGTACAACGCCTCTTCACCGCCTTCGGCGAGCGCCAGGGCCCGTAGCGCCGGGGTGAAGCGCAAGAGCGACGCCCTGAACCTGGCGGGCGACCGCGCGTCCCGCAGCGCCCACAGGGTCAGCGTGGGGACCAGCCCCAGGGCTCGCGCGGATAGCTCGTCGTCCGTCAGCCCGCTGATATCGTCCAGCACGAACCTCAGCTGCGGCACGAACGGCGCAACCGCGGGGTGCGCGGCCAGGTCGGAGTCGAACAGGTCTGCCAAACCCGTCCCCGCCGTCCAGCCCGTCTCGCTATGGTGCAGCAGGACCGTCACCACGAGCGGCAGCGGCAGCGCTTGTCGGCCTGCCAGAGTCGCCGTCAAATGCTGGTCCAAGATCCGAACGGCGTACTTCAGAACGCGAAACGGCATCAGCTCGTCCACGCTGCTCTGGTGCTCAAACAGCAGGCACATCACGCCGGGCTTGCGGGTCAGCTCGACCGTGAACAGAAGATCCGACTGCGAGCTTGCGAGTTCGGAATCGACGTAGGCTCAGCTACCAACTGCAGCGTGGACCACTCGATTTGTGACCGCAGCTGGTGCGGCAACGCCGCACTCAGCGCCGATTTCGCGTGCTCGACGTTGGAGAACGTCTTTCTGAACAGCGCGT
>JANNWK010000574.1:0-6098 GCA_031408355.1 Myxococcales bacterium | reverse complement strand
CTGACACGGGCGTCAGTGTAGCCCCACTTGGCTGCCCGAAAGCAAGCCTTCTGGCTGGTTTTCCGCGGTGACACGGGCGTCAGTGGGGGCCGACCCTCGACCAGGCCGTCCAGAGCGCGATCTGGCGGCGGTTTTCCGGCTGATTGCCGGCCCGAGCGCCGCCAGGTGGGCCCCGGCAGGCCGCGGGCTTTTCGCGTCAGGGCGTCCAAGGTACGCTCGCCGGACTTAGATGTCGGTCGGCGCGCCTCTGCAGATCCTCGCTGGAAAATACCGGCTAGAACGCGAGTTGGGGCGTGGCGGCATGGGTTCCGTTTGGCTTGCTCAGCACCTCACGCTGCGCTCGCCGGTGGCCATCAAGCTGATCGATCCTGCTATCGCGAACAGCCCGGAGGCCTTGGCACGGTTCCTGCGCGAGGCTCAAGCGGCCGCCTCGCTGCGTAGCCCGCACGTCGTTCAGGTCCTCGATCATGGTGTGGATGAGGGGGTTCCGTTCATCGTGATGGAGCTCATGGAAGGCGAGTCACTGGCGACGCGCCTTGAACGCCAGCAGCGGCTCTCGCCCGAAGAAACGGCCGGCATCATCACGCAAGTGGCGCGAGCCATGACGCGCGCTCACGAAGCGGGCATCGTCCATCGCGATCTCAAGCCCGACAATATCTTCGTCGTGCGCAATGACGAGGAGGAGGTCGCCAAGGTACTCGACTTCGGCGTTGCCAAGTCTCACACGCACGGCGTCGGCGCCGTGTCGAGCGCGACGCGAACCGGCTCGGTGCTTGGTACGCCGTACTACATGAGTCCGGAGCAGGCCGAGGGCTCGAAAGCGGTCGATCACCGGACGGACCTTTGGGCTATGGGCGTGATCGCCTGGGAATGCCTGCTCGGCCGCAAACCCTTCGACGCCGAGACGCTCGGCGGCCTGTTACTGGCCATTTGCGCGCGTGACCTGCCCGTCCCCTCGCGGGTGGGAGTTGTCCCCGCGGGCTTCGATGCCTGGTTCGCGCGTGCCTGTGCCCGCGACGTCAGCGTCCGTTTCAGTTCGGCCAGGGAACTCGCCGCCGAACTGCGCGCCCTGTGCGGTCTGCTTGAGGGGCCGGAGAGGTTCGGGTCGATGTCGGCGGCTTCGGCTGGCCCGGCCGTGGCCGCAGCTTCGCTGCCGCTCGCTTCCACTACGGCGCAGCTCGGCCTATCGGCGCCGCCGCTCGGTTCCGTCAAGCCGCGCTCGCCGACGCTGTTCATCGCGCTGGGTCTGGTGGCGGCCGCGCTCTTGGGCGGCGCCGCGGTATTCGCACTCGGTCTCGCTGGGGGCACGAACTCGTCGGGCGCGGCCTCATCGGTTGAACCGACTTCAGAGAGCGCGCCGAGCGCCGCACCGTCGGCGCCAGCTTTGCCGGTGCCCGAGGCCACGCCGGCCGTTGCCCAGGCTCTGCCGAGCGCGTCGCCGTCATCGACCTCGGCGGCGAGTGCTGCGACGACCTCGCCGATGGCGCCGGCCTCGCGCGTCGCTCCGCGACAGCGGAAGCCGGTCGCCGCCAAGGAAGAAAAACCTGCGCCGCCGCCGGCGCTCGCGGTTCCGTCCGCACGGAAACCAGTCAACCTGGGAATTTGAGGGTGTTCCGGGCCGACCGCGCGCCTTAGGGGTGGGGCGCGGCGCGCTACTCCGCGGCGGTGGCCGAGCTGCCGGCGTTGGCGGTCACCGGCACGATGCTGCCGTCGGCGGATTTGCGACCGAGCTGAACCATGCCCTTGGGCACTTCCACCTCGGCTGCGCGCCGCGTCTCATAGCTCAGGATCCGCGCTGAGGTTTCGGAGATCGCCTTTTCGAGCGCCTCGTCGGTCTTCTTCACGCTCTCGAGCTGCGCCTGCTTGAGCTGAAGCAACTCGAGGCGCTTCCGGTCCACCGTTTCAGCCAGTGAGCGCTTCTTGTCGATCACGTCCTCCAGCCGTTCTTGCTGCAGGCGCAGCGAGTGCGCGTACGTCTTGACGCGGATCTTGATGGAGCCACCGGGCTTGTTCGCGTCCAGATCGTGCAGCGCCGCAGCGGGAGTCTTGGAGACTTGCAGGATGCCGTCGATCAGGCCGTAGGTTGGCGCGTCGTGTCCGCACTTGAAACTGGAAAGATCGAGCACGGCCACGTTCGGGTGATGGGCCGCGAAATTAGCGGCCCAGACCTTCTGGGCGCTGTTGGCCGAGTAGTTCTCCGGCCAGACGTGGTTGATCCCGAGCGGCGTTGTGATCGTGCCGTTGGCCAGCTCCTCCTTGAAGTAGCGATCGAGGTATTCGCGATCCTTCGGGATGGAGCGGATGCTGATGATTGGGTAGCCCAGTACCTGAAACTCGTCCGGGATACCGTGATTCAGCCCAGGATCCGAGTGGTACGGGCGGTTGAGCACCAGGATCGCGATGCGGTCCTCCGCCTCTACCGTTTCCAGGATGGCGCGGCCCTTCTCCTGGAGATCGGCGTCGAAGGCCTGGAGCGCCTTGAAGCCTTCGCGGCAAGCGTGATCGTTTTCGTCCTCGGTGATGTCGAGGCGCGCGCCGAAGGTTTCGAACATGCGCTTGGCCAGGAGGATGGGCTCGATGAAGGACATGGCCGGATCGAGGTACTCGATGCCGCGCTCCTTGAAGAAGTCGACTTCCTTGGTGAAGGCGGCCTTCATCACGTTCGGTGTGCCTGCGACAATCGGGCAACAAGCGTTGTCCTGGGTGTCCTCCACGAAGTTCATGACATGCGTCAGGATCGGGAAGAAGATGTAGTTGAGCGGGCGCTTCCGCTCGGGCTCGTGCTTGTGGAAGAGCAAGTTGTGCACGTGCGCCTGCGCGCTCTTGCTGGGGAAGCACGGGTCAATCGAGCCGTACTTACCGCCCTCGACCCACATTTCCTCCGTCGTGTGATCGCTGAACACGACGTTGGATTTGCCGAAACCGAGCGACTCGAAGTACGTGCGAATGAACGGAGCCGTTGAGTAGATATTGAGCACTCGAGGGATCCCGACGCGGAGCGACTTCCTCCTCTTGGCGGCCGCCTCGCTGGAGCGGCGGAACGGGCGGGTGATCTCCTCACGCTTGAGTCGGAATAAGCCCTTGGTGACCTTCACGTCCTTCACCGGGGTACCCTCTGCTGGCATCGGCACAGGCTCGTAGAAGTGGACGAAGGCTCGTTCTGACTCGTGCAGGACCAAGTTGGGGAAGGCCGCGGCGATCTTTTTGCGCTCGACCATCAGGGAAAGCATGGCTTCCTTGCTTTCGACGGTGCCCTTCTCGCAGGAGAAGCCGGAAATGTAGCGAGCCGTGCTGCCGTCGAGTCGCTTGGTGTCGATGAACGTGCGCTTGCACTCGTTCGGACAGAAGTGACACACCGTCTCTTCGTCGTTCTTGGTCGCATACTCCAGAGCCAGCGCCGCCTTGATGCCGATGAAGCGTGTTTTTCCGGTGCGCTTATAGCGGCGCAAGGTTTCGATGGCCGCGCCGATCGCGCCGGCTTCGCCGGTGTGGGGATGCACGAAGACCTGCGCCCCCGGGACACGTTGCTTGATGTAGTCGACCTGCGCTTTGACGGCGGCCAGGTTGTATTGCGTGCCACCTTGCAACACGAACTTGGTGCCAAGCGACGCAAGTCGCGGGATTTGCACCACGTATTGCCAGACGTTCTTGGGCAAGACCTGGGCGAGGCCGGCTAGCAGCTCTTCCTTCTGGTAGCCCTCCTTCTGGAAGTTCACGCGGTCCGAATCCAGGAAGACCGCGCAGCCGTAGGAGAACTTGGGCGCGAGCTCCGCCTTGAAGGCGGTTTCAGCGTACTCGGTGACTGGGATACCAAACTGGTCGGCCATGGCCTGCAGCAGCATGCCGTTGCCCGCGCTACACGAGTTGGACAGCTTGAAGTTCTGGATGTCGCCGTTCTTCATGAACAGGACCTTGATGTCCTGCCCGCCGATGTCGCAGATCACGTCGACGTCGCCGAAGAAGTGTACGGCGCTCATCATGTGCGCAACGGTTTCGACGATGTTGACGTCCGAGAGCACGCACTCGTCCAGCACGTCCGCGGCGTAGCCAGTGGCGCCAAAGCCGACGATCTCTAGGGTTGCGCCCTGGCTCTCGACGTCCTCCTGGATCTTCGCGAGTAGCTCCTTGGTGTCCTGGATCGGGTTACCCTTGGAGAGCTGGTAGGCCTTGAGCAGGATCTCGCCGTCCTCGCCGAGGACGACAGCCTTCGACGACGTTGAGCCGCCGTCGAGCCCGATCACTCCACGCACGACCTGACCAGGGCTGAAGCTGGCCCGATGGAACTTGGGGATCCGGTAGGCCTCCATGAACTCGGCCGTCTCGGCTGCCGCGGCAGAGAGTGGGGGCCCTGCCTGCTCACCCAGGCGAGCGCGGCGGCCGTTGGTGATGAAGTCCTGAAGGGCGTCGATGCCCTTGAAGTAACAGTTGGCTCCACCCTCGGCGATGCCGTAGATGGCGGCGCCGAACGCCGCGTACAGGTCGGCGTTCTTGGGCACGAAGATCAGCTCTTCGAGCGGGATGTCCTTCGGGTAGTCGAAGCCGCGATCGCGCCAGGTTTCCGGGATGCGCTGACGCCAGCACTCCTGCAAGAAGGGCAGGTAGGTGTTGGGTCCGCCCAGCAGCAGCACCTTGGGCTTCAGGGTGTTGCCGCGCGTCAGCACCGACAGGTTCTGCAGCACGATGGCGTCGGCCAGCGAATTTAGGACTTCGTCCTTCGGAATGCCCGTCTTTACGAGGTTGACGATGTCTGTCTCGGCGAAGACGCCGCACTTGGCGGCGACGTGGTGCAGCTTCTCGTCGCTGAAGTGCAGGGAGGTGGCGAAGCCCGCCTCTGCGCCCACCTTGATCATGCACTTGTCGATAGTGGCGCCCGTTCCCGAGGCGCACTTGTCGTTCATGCTGGTGCTGGCGGTCTTGGCGCCGGTGTTCTTGTCCTGCCTGAACATGATGATCTTGGCGTCTTGCCCGCCAAGCTCGATCACGCTGAGCACGTCCGGGTGTTTGTTCTCCACGGCCAACGTGACCGCGTTCACTTCCTGAACGAACTTGCCTCCCGTCGGTTTCTCCAGCGGCCCGGAGCCCGAACCGGTGACGAACATCCGGAATGCCTGGGGAGGATGATTCGGGAACGCCAGTTGGATCTGCTCAAGCAGCTCAAGCACCTTCTCCGGCTGCTTGGTGTGGTGGCGCTGGTAATCCGACCAGAGGATCTCCTTGGACTCAGGATCGATAACGACCGCTTTGACCGTCGTCGAACCCACGTCCATACCGATCACCAGACCGTCCGTCTTCATGGCTCTGTATTCCCTGGAAGGGGGGCTCCGTGAGGCGAGCCCCTAGACTGACACCGGCGTCAGTCTGCCTGTAGCCAGGGCTCAGAATCAAGCCTCGTAGCTGTTTTGATGCGGTGACATGAGCGTCAGTGCTGCGCGACCCAGCGAAAACAGGCTGTTTCAGCGGCAGGCCGGCTTTGTTCTTGCCGGCCCGATGGCCGCCGTAAGGGCGAGTTGGGTTGGGCGTTCTTGGTGGGTCATGGCTCACTTCCCACCACAGCTCCTCAACTCCAAGTTGCTCCACGGTCTGCTCGGCGGCGTCTGTCTTGCCGGGGCGGTGCTGCTCACGGCACGCCCGGCGGCCGCCGAGTTTTCGGTATCGCCGTACGAGCCGCCGTATGAGCCGCCCCATGAGAGGGAGCGCGACGAGCGGTTGCTCGTGCGGGACGACTTGGAGGCTCGAGCCTCCACGGTGCGCTTCCACATCGGTCCTGGGGTGCTGGCCCAGCCCACCACCCCAGGCCTGTTTGCCGCGCTCGACTTTGGCAAACGCTCGGTCGGAGCCAGGCTCTCCGGCTCGTGGCTCCGGGCTGGCGGCAGTGACGGGCTCGCGGCCTACACCGCGGAGCTTTGGGTCGACTTCAGCCGCGAAGCGGAGCTGCACCCGATCGTCGGCGCGGGTGCAGCCTGGCTCAGCGGCTCCGCCGCCGGGGGAGATAGCAGCGCGGGTGCCGGCTTGCTGCGGGGCGCTCTCGAGTACGAGTTGCCCGTTGCGGATGCCGACGCTCGCGTTGGCTTGAACGTGTCGGCGTTGGTCCCGGCGAT
>JANNWK010000573.1:0-5339 GCA_031408355.1 Myxococcales bacterium | reverse complement strand
GCCGGCGCTGTACACGGGCTTCGTGGGCTGCTCGGTGCCGTTCGCTTTTTGCATGGCCGCCCTGGCCACGGGCCGGCTCGACAACGAGTGGATCGTCGCTACGCGCAAGTGGATGCTGTTCGCCTTCTTGTTCCTGTCTTTCGGCAACGTGCTGGGCATGATGTGGGCCTATGAGGAGCTCGGCTGGGGAGGCTACTGGGCCTGGGATCCGGTCGAGAACGCCGCGTGTTTGCCGTGGTTTACGGCTGCCGCCTACGTCCACTCCACCATGATCCAAGAGCGGCGCAATATGCTCAAGGTCTGGAACGTCTTCCTGATTTGCCTGACGTTCTTCCTGACCATCTTCGGCACGTTTTTGACGCGCTCGGGCATCATCGCCAGCGTTCACAGTTTCGCGCAGAGCGACATTGGCACCTATTTCCTGGGCTTCATGGGGGTGATCATCGCCGCCTCCGCCGGTCTCACGGTCTGGCGGTTGCCGCTGCTACGAGGCAAATCCGAGATCGAGACGATAGCCAGTCGAGAAGCCATGTTCGTGGTCAACAACTGGGCGCTGCTGGGCGCCATGACCTTCATCCTGGTAGCGACCATGTTCCCAAAGCTGTCGGAGCTGTGGGGTGAAACGGTGACCGTCGGTCCGCCCTTCTTCAACCGTTGGCTGGCGCCGATCGGCCTGACCATTTTCGCCTTGATGGGCCTGGCGCCCATGTTCGGCTGGCGCAAGACGAGCGGTGGCTCTTTGAAGGACGCCGTGAAGTGGCCCGCCGCCGCGTTCGTGGCGGGCTACGTGCTGCACTCGGCTGTCGGCGGCAGCCTCGGCTATCCGGCCATCGTGCCCCGCGACCAGTTCTATCCGGGCGTGGTGGGCGTGATCCTGCAGAAGGTCGGCTCGATCATGCCGGGCCTCACGGTGGCGCTCGGGACCTTCAATATCGCGGTGATTGTGCAGGAGTTCGCGCGGGGCGTGGGCGCCCGCCGCCGGGCGGCGGACAAGCGAGCCGAACCCGAAGGGATATTGACCGCGCTTTTGCTGCTGGTCGCGAAGAATCGCCGCCGCTACGGCGGCTACATTGTGCACCTGGGCATCGTGGGCATGTTCATCGGTTTTGTTGGCTCGGCCTGGGCGCTGGAGCGTGAGGTCGCGATGGTGCCAGGACAAACTCACCAGATCGGCAGCTTTGAGGTGACCTACCAGGGGACCCGAATGTGCCCGGGCAACCCGAAGTGCAGCGCCGAGGAACAGGCCGACCTAAACAAGCGCATGCTGTTCGCTGACTTCGACGTCGTCAGATACGGCGAGCCGCTCGGCCGTATCTCGCCGGCCAAGTTCTTCTACGCCAAGAACCCCGACGGGCCGACGACGGAGGTCAGCCTGCTGCGCAGCCTGCGCGAGGATCTCTACACGGTGATCGGCACCGTCGACCCGCAGACCAAACGCGGCACCTTTCGATTCCACGTCAATCCGCTGGTTAGCTGGATCTGGATCGGATGTCTGGTGCTCATGTGCGGGGCGACGGTCTCGCTCTGGCCGGAGCTTTCCTTCGGCGAGCTCGGAGCCTGGTCGTACGTGCGGGCCGGCGCGGGCGTGGCCGCCGGGACAGCGCTTTCGCTGTGGCTCGCCATGTCCCCGAGCTACGCCTACGCGAGCGTCAAACCACAGGCGCCAAGCCCACCCTGGCGCAGCGGGGAGCTGCCGCTGGAGCGTTCATTGCCCCCGCTGGGAGCCGCTCTGGTAGGGCTCGGGGCGGGCGCGGTATTCGCCGCTCGGCGGAAGCGCTTGGAAGGTGTAAGACACGGCGAGCCGCGTGTCTGACCAAGCCGAAGCAGCAGCGCCCGAAGCGGAAGGAGCCGTCGCTGAATCGTCGGCCGATGAGCCCGACGAGCCGCAGCGACCGGGGCTGCTCGCGGGGCTGGACCTCACCGCAGCTGCGCGGCTCGCACGCAGGGTCGTCCCCGTGGTCTGGATCGGAGCAGCCATTGTCACAAACAGCCTGTGGGGCGTGCAGGTGGCGCTGCTGGTGCTCGCCGCCGGCGCGCTCACCCTCGCCATCGCGCTCATGTGGTCGAGCGTGCAGAGCCTGACGGGAGGAGCCTCGCTGGGTTTCGAGGAAGCGCTCGGGATGGGCGCTCCGTCCAAGGTCGAAGAACAGAAACGCTCGGTGTTGCGGGCCCTCAAGGACCTCGAATACGAAAAGAGCGTCGGTAAGATTTCGACGGAGGACTACCAGGAGCTGTCAGCTCGCTACCGAATTGAGGCCAAACGGCTGATCCAAAGCATGGACGAGGCGCTCGGCCCCGCGCGACAGGAAGTCGAAGCGGCGCTGGAAAAGCGGCTCACGAAAGCGGGGATCGCCGTGGCCACACCCGGCCACGTGCCGGACCCTCCCGCGCCCGACGCTCCACCGCCGCCAAACGACGCAGCTCTTCCCCAACCGCCTGCCGCGGAGCCGCCGGGGGCGGACGAGGCCAAGTCATGAAACGCTTCCGCTTGGCCTTCTTGGCACTGGCACTGCTGTCGCCTACAGCCGCCCTGGGGCAGCCGGCCGCGCCCGCCATGCCGGCAGGCCATCCCACCACCCAGGGGGCCCCGACCGAGCCCGCGCCCGACCGAGTCGAGTCGGCGCCTGATCTTCCAGCCGGTACTCTGGAAGTGCGCCTGCTGGACAGCCACAACAACCCCGTGCCAAACGCCGAGGTTCGGCTGGGTATTCTGTTCCAGAAGATCGCCGAGGGCGAGCAACGCACCGAAAAGCTGGCGCAGACGAACGCTGATGGCAGAGCGCGCTTCAGCGAGCTCATCGCAAGCAGCGACTTCAGCTACCGCGTGACCACGCGCACTGGACCAGCGGAGTACGCTTCCGACCCGATCGTGCTGAAGTCGGAGTTTGGCATGCGCGCGCTGCTACACGTTTATCCCGTCACGCGCGACGTTAACCAGGCTCGCATCGCCTCGCGCGGCTTCGTGTACGTGGAGACGCGCGACGACGTCTTCCAGTTCGAGGTGCTCTTCCGCTACTTCAACATGGGCGGCAACACTTGGGTCCCGGAAGGCGCCAACATGAGCTTGCCCAGCGGATTTAAGGCCTTCAAGGCCGGCGAATCCATGAGCGACGTGCGCTTCGAACAGCTGGACGGCGTGGGCGCCAAGCTCGCCGGCACGTTCTCGCCTGGCCAACACAACGTGTCATTCCGCTTCCAGCTGCCGCGCAGCGAAACGGCTGGAGCGTCCTTCCGTTTCGGCGTTCCGCCGCACACCCAAGAGATGCGAGTCATCGCCGCGGCCGCGGCCAGCATGCAGCTTGAGGTCGAAGGCTTTGAGACGCCCCAGGCTGACGCCAACCAAAATGGTCAAAGAGTGCTGGTCACGCGCCGCGTCGCAAAACGGGGTGAACCAGAACTCCGTAGCTTCGGCGTGGTCCTGTCAGGGATCCCAACGCCGGGCCCTGGTCGTTGGGTCGCCGTGCTCATCGCCGCTGCTCTGGCTCTAGCCGGCTTCGGCGTGCTGCGCGGTAGGCTTGGAGCCGGCAGTCAGACCGAGCTTTTTGCCCGCGACGCGGCCCGTGCAAAACAGGTGCTGCTCGACGAGCTGGTCGACCTCACGCGAGCGCGGCGCGACGACCGTATCGGTCCCACCACCTACGAGAGCGCCCGCCGAGTGCTCGTCGAGGCGCTGGCCCGCATCATTTCGAACGCCCCCAAGCTAAGAAAAGTCGCGGGCAAGCCGGACCGGGCCCGGGGGGCCAAGAAGTCACAAAAAGGCCGAGAATCAGCCCCCATTGGCCCTGACGGGCCCGTTTCCCCCGCCTGAGGATAAGCTCCGGACAAGCCGGGGGAGGCCCTTGGGGCAGAGGTGGGATAAACGGCGACCACCAAAAGAGCTGACAGGTTGCGGGACCGTGGACCCAGGGTCAGACCCACAGGTCGCGCGGATAATTAGCAAGCAATTTCTAGTAGTTACGGCGAAATCCCCAGTTTCCACAGGCCCTAGTACGACGACTAAATTTATTATTTAGAGAGATCAGAGAGAGAGCGTCTCCCTGCCGGAGCCCAGCCCTCTCCCGGCCAGCAAAGACCAGCGCTGGGCACTAGCGCTTCGGCGAAGGCCCGGTTACACGTGCCCCCCCATGCACGTTGTCGTGAGCAAAAAGGACCTGCTCCGAGTCCTTGGGCGGTGCCAGGGCGTCGCCGACAAGAAAAGCACCATGCCAGTTTTGGGCAACGTGCTCTTGGAGGTCATTGCACCCAGTGAGCTTCGACTCGCGGCTACCGACCTGTACGTCGCCGTCAGCGGCAAGATTGCCGCGAAGGTCGAGGCTGGCGGATCGATCGCGCTCGGCGCTCGCGAGTTGTTCGACCGCGTGCGAATGATGCCGGAGGGCCAAATCGCAATTCAGGTCACCGGCACGGCGACCACGATCAAAGCCGTTGGCTCGGCTCGGCGCTTCACGCTGCATGGCGTACCGGGGGAAGAGTTCCCATCGTTGCCGACGCCTGACGCGAAGGCGCAAGTAGCGACGCTGGACGTTGTGACCTTGGCGTCGTTGATCGCGGCCACGCACTTTTCTATTTCTACCGACGAGACACGACTTCACCTGAACAGCGCGTTGTTCGAGTGGGACAATGATCGCGTGCGCATGGTGACGACCGACGGTCATCGCCTGAGCAAGCTGGAGCTGGTGCTGAAGGGCAAACACGCCACCGCCACCATGCTGATTCCGCTGAAGGGCGTGCAGGAGCTGCGCAGGCTGTGCGAAGAAGCGCTCACGGAAGACAAGGACGGCGCTGACACCTCCGAGATCCGCATTGTTCAGAGCGGGCCCAACGCCTTCTTCGAGCTCGCCGGTTTCTCGTTCAGCGTAAAGCTTGTGGACGCGCAGTTTCCGCCTTACCAGCAAGTGATCCCCGAGCAGAGCGAGCGCTCGGTGCGAGCGGGTCGGGCGGCGTTGGCCGACGCATTGCGAGCGGTCTCGGTGGCAGCGAGCGATCGCACGGGCGGTGTCAAGCTCACGCTCGGCGGCGGCAAGATCCGCTTTGAGAGCGAGAGCCCCGACAGCGGCGAAGGCTTCGATGAAGTGCCCGCCGACTACGATGGTCCCGAGGTCACGGTGGGCTTCAATGCCCGTTACTTCTTGGACGTACTCGGGGCGATCACTGACGAGGAGATCGTGCTTAGCATCTCCGGCGAGCTTGATCCGGCCGTGATCAAGCCCGCCAGTGACAGCCCGAACAAGAGCTACCAGGCCGTGATCATGCCGATGCGCATTTGAGCGGCCATGTCGGCGCGGCTCTGGTTTCAGCGCGTCAGTATCGGCAATTTTCGCAACATCACTGGCCTGCAG
>JANNWK010000572.1:0-33720 GCA_031408355.1 Myxococcales bacterium | reverse complement strand
CATTGGGCGCGGGCAGATCGAGAACATCCCAGCGAACACAGGAAATTCGCTGCTCGCAACGTCGGGCGCGATGCCGCCCCCGAGCGCCACGACAGGGACGCCGCGGGCGTTGGCGCGCCGTGCCACGCCGAAGGGCCCCTTGTTGCGCAAGCTCTGGCGGTCGAGCAGACCCTCGGCCGTGATGCAGAGCTCTGCGCCCGTCAGCGCCGCGTCGAACCCAACGGCGTCCAGCACCAGCTCGACGCCCGGCAGCAGTCGAGCGCCGAGCACACCGTGGAGCCCGGCAGCGATGCCGCCCGCGGCGCCGCCCGAGACGACCCCTCGAACATCGAGCCCGAAGTCGCGCAGGATGACGTCGGCGAAACGGCTGAGGCCGAGCTCAAGCTGCTCGACCGCCTGGGGTGCGGCGCCCTTCTGGGGTCCGAAGATCCGGGCGGCGCCGTGTTCGCCGAGCAGTGGGCTGTCGACGTCACAAGCGACTTCGATCGGAATGCTGCGTGCCCGCGCGTCGAGACCGCTGAGATCCACTCGAGCCAGGCGCTCGAGCGCGCCGCCGCCACGTGGCAAGCGGTGCCCTTCGGCATCCAGCAGGCGCGCACCGAGCGCTTCCAGCAAGCCCGCGCCGCCATCGACGCTCGCGCTGCCTCCTACCCCTAACAGGACGCGTTCTGCGCCGGCCGACAGCGCCGCCAGGATGAGCTGGCCGGTGCCGTAGCTCGTGGTCAGAAGCGCGTCGCGCTCGGCATCCGTGAGCAGAGCCAGCCCGGAGGCCGTGGCGACGTCGACGACCGCGGTTCGATCGTCGAGCCACGCGTAGCGGGCGGGGCGGGACCGTCCGAGCGGGTCGAGAGCAGTCGTCTCGCGGAACGTTCCCTGTCGGGCGCGGCAGATGACCTCTGCCGTCCCGTCACCGCCGTCGGCGATGCCAAGCTCGACGACTTGGGCGCCCGGGACAGCGCGGCGTGCGCCGGCCGCGATCGCGGAGGCCGCTTCAAACGCCGACAAACTACCCTTCAGAGCATTGGGGGCTGCGACGAGCTTCATCATGGATTTTCCGCAGGTGTGCCCTCGAGTAGAACCCAGTCGCTTTCGCCAGCGCGGCGACGCGTCTGAAAGCCCGCCTGGAGCGCGGCCCGCTTCACCTCGGGCGCCTGGGTCTTGAGAAATCCGGTCAGGAGCAACCTGGGTACCCGGCGAGCCGCCGTCGGCAGTGCCGAAAGTACGCCGAGCAAGGGTCGCAGCTCGATGTTCACGACGGCGAGATCGAAGCTGCCCGACAGCCGCGCCTGGCTATCCACGAAACGCGTGGCTTTGGACAGTCCGTTCAGCTCGGCGTTCTCACGGGCCGCGCGCAGGGCTTCGGGATCCACGTCCGTACCGGTCGCGCGGCGCGCGCCGCTGCGCACGGCCACAAACGAGAGCACGCCGGTGCCGGCTCCGATGTCGAGTAGCGCGCCTCCGGGCCAGCGCCGGTAGTGCCCTTCGATAGCGTGAGCCGCAAGCCGGGTGGTCGCGTGATCGCCGTCGCCGAAGGCCAGCGCGGGTCGATACAGGAGCAGCTCCTGGCGCGGCGTAAGCTGGGGCGCGTCCGCTGTCGTGGGCGAAAGCACGAAGCGGCGCGTGAGCGCGATGGGGCGCAGATGCTCGGTCCAGCGGGTCTTCCAGGTCTCCTCGAGGTCTTCCTCAAACACTGGGTGGGGAAGGCGACGTTCGCCGTGTTGGGCCGCGAGGGCTCGAGCTGCGCGGGTCCAGATGCCCTGGAGCGCGGCCTGAGTTTCAGCGTACGTGACGAGCGTGGTCTGGCGTCCGGGCCGTTCCTCCAAGCCCTGGGCGCCCGCGTCGAACAGGGCCTGGCTCACGCTGGCAGCCAGCTGATGAGGAGTCGAAACAATGAGCCGCACCGTCGGCATGGCGGCTTGCTTCGCATGCCTACCGCCGAAGCGCCAGTCCCCACGATTTCCCTACCGTTCTGCGTCCTTCATCGAGCAGCCGGAGCGAAACCGCCTGATGCAACCCACCAGGGCCAAAAGCGCGAAGCCCGGCAGGCTTGGGCCGGGGTCACGTCGGGTCGGCGTCAGCGCGCAGCTGTTCGTGTCCTGTGCGGCGCCATGGCTCCGCATCGCAGCACCTTCTGCCCCCGCCGCCGTGGAGCCCGCGCTTCCCGCGGTGCCGGACGCAACCGAGGTCGCGCCTGAGCCGCCAACGCTGCCGCTTTCGCTACCACCGGAGCCGCCCACCGCGTTGGTGCCAGCGCCCGGCTGAGCCGTGCCCGCGCCGCCTGCGCCTGGGACGACAGGGTCGACCGCTACTGGACCGAGCAGGTTAAGCTCGTCGATTTGCCAATAGCCATCGCTCTTGGTCGTCTGCTCTAGCCTGATGAAGCGCGCGTGCTGCAGCGGGAACGACGCTGTCGCACTTTCGCCGTAGTTCAATTGGGCGATCGGGGCGCCCCAGCTTGCCGCGTCGTTGCTGGCGAACAGATTGAGCGCGTTGGGTGTGCTGGGCCCGCCCCCGATGCCGAAGACCACGAAGAGCTGATCGAAGACGGCTTCTTCGCCCAGATCGAGCTGATACCACTGGCCGGGCGCCGTCGGCGTTCGCGGTAGCCACACGTTGGTGAGCTGTCCGTCCAGGGCGTGAGTGACCGTCTGGCCTTCGCCTTCGGGGGCTGCGTCGGCGTAGGCCGTGGGGAGCCATTTCTGGCGACTTAGAAAGGCCCTGTCGCCTAGCTGGGGCACGTAGGGGTGCCCGTGAATTTCAATTTCGTTCACGCTCCCATTGGACCACTGACCAGAGAAGACTTGGAGGAAGTGAAAGTTGAGGAAGCGCGCGGGCTGAGCCGGTAGCTGATGCTGAGGGGCGGCATCGTTGATCCACGCTAGATCGCGGTACTCTTGGTTTGGCGTCTCCGCAGCGGGGATGCTGCCCAGTCCGGTCGCAAGATCGTGTGTTGGCGGAAGATCTGTCGCCCCCAAATAGGGCGACCATTGGACGTGGTACTGGGGGGCCGGCGTGGAGGTGAATTTGACGACCACGCTATCGACGACAAAGACCGCGCCCAGATCGACCGTGATGTTTCCGGCCGGGCCCGTGGAGGTGCTGTCGTCTCCGTCGAAGGCATTCGCCGGATGCTCGGTGCCATGCGGCGTCTGGTAGTTGACGGCGGCGCTGAGCACGGCCTTGTGCAAACCGATGTTGACGTCCGCGCCGGCATCGGGAGGTGTCAGGCCGGAGTGGCCGAGGAACGTGGGCGCGTTGGAGAAGCCCACGGCCACGCCGGTGGCGGTAAGGACAGCGAGCGACCAGGGCAGCGTGCGAAGTAGTTTCATCGCGATAATCCTCGATGGGTGCCCCCGCTCACGTCAGCAGCTCGGCGACGCTGTCCTGAACCAGCTGCGTTTCCACGCCGAACGACGGCAGGTCGACCCCGACCGCTCGCGCCAGCGTGAGCGGCACCTTGGTGGCAGCCTCGGCGGTGGTCGACCGGTAGTGCACGCCACCGCGCAAGTTGCCGCCCGCCTTGCCCAACACCAGCATCGGGAAGTCGGAAGGACTATGGGTGAGCCCCTCGGCTACGTCCGTCGTTCCCAGAATGGCGCAGCTGTCCAGCAGATTGCCGGCGCCATCGGGCGTCCTTTTGAACACGTCGAGCAACACCGCAAGCTCGCTCATGTAGTACTTGACCATGCGCTTGCACTCGAGCTGGTCACCGTCGGCGTGCGTGTACGCGTGGTAGCCGTTGAGGTTGCTGCCCCCCCCGTTGGCGATTCCAAGGCTTGGGTACAGGGCACGGGTTCCGGGGCCCGAGTACTGATAGGTGAACACGCGGGTGATGTCGCAGGCCAGCGCGGTCGCTAGGAGCTCGGCCATCGCTAGGTTGATCTGGGGTCCGAGTAGCTCAAGGTTGGCGTAGGTTCCTCCGGCGTCGCCCGAGCCCGAGCTGTCCATGGTGACGTTCTCGAGGCCTGCGGGCGCTTCGGGGAACACGCAGGAACTGGCCCCGATACGCTGGAGGCGCTGCTCAATGGCATTGATGCCGTCCATGTGTTGAGCAAGTCGCATTCTATCGTTTGCGCCCAGCTTCTTCGATAGCGAGGCGGCGTCCGCGTGCAGCGCATCAACGACCTTCTGGCGCAGAGCTGTGGTCAGGTCTGAGGTGCTGGGCCCGATTTCCATAGCGGGAGTCGGCTTGAGCGGAAACAGCCGATCGAAGACCGCGCGCGTGTTGTGGAGCGGGACGTTCGGGCTATCGGGGGCGTTGTGCGAGAAGTAGCGATGACCGGTGCCAGTCTCGTGGGCGACGCCGTTGTCGACTCCCAGCTCGAACGAGCGCAAGGCAGCGCCTTCGCCCAGACTCGCGGCAATGATCTGGTCGATACTAGGGCCACTGGCGGTCCCACTATTGAAGTCTCCATCCGCCTGGATCGGCATGCCCGTCAGGAGGTTGGTGTGGCAAGTACAGTGACCCTTGCCGATGCCGTACTTGGTCTCCATCCCACTTACTACCGACAGGTACTCACGGTGGGCTGAGAGCGGGCTCAGCTGATCGGAGAACTGCCAGGTCGTGCCGGTCTGCTCGGGGACCCACAGCGGCAAGTGCACGCCATTGGACCAAGCCCAGATGCCGAAGCGCTTGGGGAGCGCCTCGCCGGCGGCGTAGGCCGTGCCGTTGCCGTTCAGCATCGCCTCCAAACGGGGCAAGCCGACCGCGAGAGCGCAGCCTCCTAGGACGCCACGGAGCAAGGTTCTTCGAGGGAGCGAACGACGCACGTTGGGATTCCTCCAGGTTCTCAATCCGCCGGCAGAGTCGCCTGCAGGAAGGTTTCGGCACCAACGACGCTCAGCACGAGCTCGTCAAACGACTGCCGGTTCTGCACGTAGCCATCGCGGATCCGGTCGAGCGTGGGCGCCTGTTCGACCTCGTTGTACTGCCCGGTCAACCGCCTGTGCAGTGTGGCCACCAGGCATCCGTTGGCATCCGGATGAGTCGACAGCGCTGCGCCGAGACCGGCGGCGTCCACGAACGCCGTCCCGTCAAGCTCGCCGCTGGGATCGATGGGCAACCCCTTGTCATCGAGGCGATACTTGCCTGCGCCGTCGAAATTCTCCAGCGCTAGTCCAAGCGGATCCATCAGCTGGTGACAGCTGGCACACGCCGGATCGGCCCGGTGCTTGGTCAATCTCTCTCGCGTCGTTTGTGGCTTGCTGGCGTCTTGCGCTGGCAAGACCGGGATCACGCTCGGCGGCGGGGGCGGGACCACCTGGCACAACAGCGCCTCGCGGATGTACTTGCCGCGCAGGATAGCGCTGGGTTGGGCGCCCGATTCGCTCAGTATGCCCGCATGGCCCAGCAAACCGCGACGTGGTCCGCTTGCCGGGAGCAGCACCTTCGTCAGCGCTGCGCCCGGCCTGTCGGGCAGTCCATAGAGCTCGGCCAGTGTATCGTTGATGAACGTGAAAGGCGCCGCGTAGATGTCGGCGAAGGGGGCCTTCTGGGCGTTGAGCTCCTGCAACACCAAGAGCGTTTCCTGCTTCATGGCCATGGCTTCAGCGCTAGCTCCGTTGGGCAAGCGCAGCATCATGCTGAAGAAGTTCTCCAGGTTCTGCTGGCCCAGCTGGGAGGAAAGCAGCCGAGCAGCTTGCTCTTTCACCCCCGCATCTCGCTCGAGGTCGCCCCGCGCGGCGGCGTCCAGCAACTCGTCGTCCGGGCTCGAGCCCCGTAGCCCGAACGACAGGCGCCCTGCCATGTTGTAGCCGCTCACCCGGACTGTCGCTCCGGGCGTCCCTTCGTTCCACTCCGTGCGATACAGGAATAGCGGCGACTTCAGCAGACCTGCCAGCATCGTCTCGAGCCCCGCCCAGAAACTGCCGGTTACCGTCGCTCCATCGGCGGCGATAGCGAGGTAGCGAGCTCGCTCGGCCGAGTCGAGCGGCCTGCGAAACAGCCGTCGCCCCACCCCATCCAGCAACTTTCCAGCGCAGGCGTCGTCGGCCGACGCGGCAGAGGTTGGCGTGCAGCCCATCACCCCCTGCACCCGCGCGGCATCCCCCAGAAACTGCTTGGCGATGAACTCGCCGGCAGCAGCGTAGAGCTCGACACCGCGCGCGGACGTCGAGACCCGCGTGGCCCCGAGCTCATCGAACCCCGCGATGCGCGAATCGGCCTCAAGGTCAGGCACGACGATCCCGGCGCCCAGGACCTGTGCGATGACGCTGCGGTACTGGGTCGCCGTGAGTCGCTGCATGCGCGCCGCAAACGGCGCTCCCACCGCCCCGGGCGCGGGCGTTTCTCCGGCCTCTGGAAGCCCCGGCTGGACCGTGCCCGCAGCTGTCCCGTCGCGCGCCGTCAGATCGCCCGAGCACGCGGCCAGCATCAACGGGATGAGCAGCGTGAGAGGGAGACCCCGGCCTCGGAGCCTCGGGGGGTGGGGCGTCGCTGGTCGGGCAAAGCTCGGTTGATCCATGCGCATAGGGGAGACGGCGGCCGCGCGCCCCACAGCTCAACTTTCGTCGCGGCCGGCCCGCACGGTCTGCGAGCCCGGTGCGCAGGATCTGCGTTTTGCGCGCTCGGCGCGTGTTCTCGTGCCACTTCGGGGGGCGACTCGGTTGGCACAATGGCTGCACTGAGCTGGGCCATGCCGACAAAGCCCCACCTCATCGTCGTTGGTACCGACTACTCCAAGCCTGCCGAGCGGGCCCTGCACGCGGCCTACGAACAGGCGCGCATGCACACCCCAGCCGAGCTTCACGTGGCCCACGTAGCCATCGCAGCGGGTGCCGATTACGCCTACCCAGTGGCCGGCTTCGGCGTCGGGGCGGTGCCCGTACTCGATCTGGACGAACAGCGAGACGAACTGGTCAAGTACCTCGACTCCCTGATCCCCAAGCTTGCGGGTTTTGGAGATGGGCAGGTCCGAATCATTGCCCACGTGGTGCTGGATGCCCCTGTATTCGGCCTGACGAACCTCGCCTCGGAGCTTGAGGCAGATATGATCGTGGTGGGCTCGCATGGTCGCCACGGCCTGGCCCGCTGGCTCCTGGGCTCCGTCGCTGAAGGCGTCGTCCGCCAGGCGACGTGTCCGGTCCTCGTGGTGCCGCCGGAAGCGACCGCTCTTCAGGCCCCAGCGATCCAGCCGCCTTGCCCGCAATGCGTGCTGGCGCGAAAGGCCTCGGAGGGGCGCGAAATGTGGTGCGAGCAGCACCGCGAGCGCCACGGCCGCCGGCACACCTACTTCCAGGGCGATCGCGCCTCCAGCGAAACCAACCTTCCCCTCATCGCACGCTGACAGCCCTCGTTTGTGGAGCACCTTGACATGACCAAGAGCATTCCTCACATCAAGAAATACATGACCACCGACATCCAGACTATCGGCGACGAACAGTCGATGGCAACCGCCCATCGCATGATGCGCGAGCAGAAGATCCGGCATTTGCCGGTGCTGCATCAGGGTAAAGTCGTTGGCATCGTTTCGGCAGGCGATCTTCACCTCGTCGAGGCGCTGCAGGAAGTGGATCCAAGCAAGATCGCCGTGAGCGAAGCGATGACGCCGGACCCCTACGTCGTAGGTCCGGAGGCCTCGCTCGACGAAGTGGTCTCGACCATGGCGGCCAAGAAGTACGGCTCCGCGGTGATAGTCGATCACGGCCATGTCGTCGGTATCTTCACGACGGTCGACGCGTGTAGCGCCTTCGCGGAGTTGCTCACGACACGCCTCGCGCACTGAGCCAAACAGACGACGAACCGCCCAGGCGACGAGCCTGGGCGGGACCTAGAAGAAGACTCTCATGGCCGGGTCGAAGACGGCATCGTTGACCTGCCCATCCAGGAAGACCGCCGAGAGTAGCTCGCAGCGGTCAGGTTCCTGCTGCCAGTTGCAGGTTTGCTCTTCGGCAACCAAGCTAGCCAGGGGCACTCGGTACATGGGGTTCGGTCGGTAGGCATCGGACGAGTACGCCTCCGCAAACGTGATGCTTTCCACGCGCTCCTCGTGGCCGTGGCACACCCGGCATACCGTTCCCTCGGTCGCGAGCACCCTGGCGTACGGGGCCTCGGGCCCGACGGTCTCGGGCAGGGGAAACTTCAGCTCGCCCTTGATCGAGCGCAGATCGCCAGGGGCAAGCTGGCTGAACTCCACCAGGAAGCTGCTCTCGCCCTCGAGCACGACCGAAATGATCAGCTGATTCAACCTCAGAAACAACCGCGGACTGCGGCGTGAGTAGGAGGGTTGTGCGCTGACCGTGCTGCTCGTGGCAAATGCAAACAGGGGTCGGTCCAAAGTCTCGACGAAGCAAGCCACACTGGTGGGCTTCGGCAGTGCATTGAGCAGCGCCGTGGCCTCCTCGATCGTCTGCGGCGAGCCGCTCATCCCTTCGGGCGCGCTGCAGCGAGCTCTGCCGAGGGGGCGGCTTGGCGAGCCGCCAACCTGAGTCGAGCCGGCCGCCCCACTGGCGCCCGCCCCAGCCGGTGACCCCAGGTTCGGCTCGGGATCGGGCTGACCGCCACAGTGCAGGGACAGCAAAGGCACGAGAAGTAGCGCTGCGTGGAGCACGTTCCGCCCATCTGGCCTGGCAAGCCTTGCGCGCCTAGCCGAGCCCCAGCGCAAATCTTGCGGTGCCATCGGCGCAATGCTCGGTCGATCCGACATTGGCCGAATACGGAGCAACGTCCATGCCGAACCCGCTAACCCTTCGAGCGAGCCGCCGCCACCCCGTACTCGTGGAGACGGTATTGAATGGTTCGGGCGCTGATATCGAGCATTTCGGCGGCGCGGCTGGTCGAGCCGTTCACGGCCCCAAGCGTGGCCAGAATGGCGTGCTTTTCGAGCTCCGCCATGGTGGCTCCGGGGATGCGCGGGCCACCCTCGATGCTCGCGGGCACGGAGTCGAATGGCAAAGCCTCGGCCTCCACGACCTCGCTTTCCGTGAACACGACGGCGCGCTCGATGGCGTTCTCCAGCTCGCGCACGTTGCCGGGCCAGCGGTGAGCCACCAGCTTGGCGCGGGCCGCGTCGCTGAACAGGTCGATGCGCCGATGGTTCTCTCGCGAAAAACGCCGCAAGAAATGATCGGCCAAGAGGACCACGTCGTTGCCGCGTTGCCGCAGCGGCGGCATGTCCACGTGGACCACATTCAAGCGATAATAGAGATCTTCACGAAAGCGCTTCTCGCGCACTTCCTGGGCAAGGTCCTTGTTCGTGGCGGCGACGACGCGGACGTCGACGCTGATGGTCTCGTTGCCGCCGACCCGCTCGAAGGCTCGCTCCTGCAGCACCCGCAGCAGCTTGATCTGGGTGGAGGCAGGAATTTCGCCAATTTCGTCCAAGAACAACGTGCCACCATGGGCCTGCTCGAAGCGACCGAGGCGTTTTCTGTCGGCACCCGTAAACGAACCCTTCTCGTGACCGAATAGCTCGCTTTCGAGCAGGCTTTCGGCCAACGCCGCGCAGTGCACCGACACGAAAGGCCCGCTCTTGCGCGGGCTGAGGGCGTGAACGGCTCGCGCGACTTCGCCCTTGCCCGTCCCGCTCTCCCCCGTGATGAGCACGGTGGCGCGCGCTGGAGCCACCTGTCGCACCATTTGATAGACGCGCTGCATGGCGGCGCTCGCGCCGAGCAGACCCTCCAGACCTTCCTTGTCGCGCACCCGCAACTGGCGCCGCAGGTTCTCGGCCTCGCTCTTGAGTTCTTCGCGGGCCAGCGTACGCTCGACCACCAAGAGCAGCGCGTCGAAATCGATGGGCTTGGTCAGGTAGTCTTCAGCACCGGCTCGCATAGCGGCCACCGCCGTCGCCACCTCACCAAACGCCGTCGCCACGATGGCCGGCGTCTCGACACCCTGCGCGCGAAGCTGCTTGATGAGCTCCATGCCGTCCATATTCGGCATCTTCAGGTCCGTGATGATGAGCCCCGGTGGGTTTTCTGCGACGGAGGCTAGGGCCTCCTTGCCGTCCCCCGCCAGATCGACCGGGTAGCCCTCCTGCTCAAGCAGCTTGGCCAGGCCATTGCGGGCCGTGGCTTCGTCATCGACTACTAATATTCTCGTCTTGCTCATGCTGTCTCAAGGGAGGGGCCACCTTTTAACACCTTCGCCGTGCACGTCCGCAGGCTTCGCTGACGTGGCTCCCGCGCCGCCCGTTGCAAAGATCTGGCCATGGGCGCAGGGTGCGCGCCCAAGGGCGAAAAGCGTGCGCGCGGTGCGGCGTGGATGGCGCCAGCGCCCCGCGCGGTTCCGCCAAAGTTTCGCGACCCCGCAAGGCTTGCGCCTGGGCCAGCAAGCAGCGCAAGAATCGCGGGGGATCCGAGCGGCATGTGCCTTGCTCTACGCCCGCAAGCATCCATGAAGACTGACTACGCCGAGCTTGACGCCTATTTCCGGGCTCTCAACTACCTGACCGTCGGGCAAATCTATTTGCAGGACAATCCGCTGCTGCGCGAGCCGCTGCGGCCCGAGCACATCAAGCCGCGTCTGCTCGGGCACTGGGGGACCTCGCCAGGGTTGAACCTGCTCTTTTCGCATCTGAACCGGGTCATCCTGCGCGACGACCTGAACGTGCTCTTCATGGCGGGTCCCGGACACGGCGGACCGGCGGTCGTGGCGAGCGCGTACCTCGAGGGCACGTACTCGGAGATCTATCCGCACATCTCGCAGGACGAGGCCGGCCTGCGGCGTCTGTTTCGACAGTTTTCCACGCCGGGAGGCATCCCGAGCCACGCGGGCCCCCAAACGCCCGGCTCCATCCACGAAGGCGGAGAGCTCGGCTACGTGCTCTCTCACGCCTTCGGTGCCGCCTTCGATCAGCCGGATCTGCTGGTCGCGGCCGTTGTCGGCGATGGCGAGGCCGAAACCGGGCCTTTGGAAGGTTCCTGGAAGGGCATCAGCTTCTTGAACCCCGTTCACGACGGCGCGGTGCTGCCGATTCTTCATTTGAACGGCTACAAGATCGCGGGCCCGACGGTGCTGGGCCGCTCAAGCGACGAGGATATTCAGCGGCTGCTCTCGGGCCACGGCTACGAAGTCCACTTCGTGTGCGGCGACGAACCTGCCGTGGTGCATCAAGAGCTGGGGCAAGTGCTCGACACCTGCGTGTCCCGCATCCGCGGCATCCAGCGCCAGGCGCGTGAAGTAGGCGAGGTCCATCGCCGCCCCAGCTGGCCTGTGATCGTGCTCCGAACGCCCAAGGGCTGGACGGGGCCGCGCGAGGTCGACGGCAAGCTCACGGAGGGCACGTTCCGTTCGCACCAGGTACCGGTGGCCGACGTTCGGAACAACCCCGAGCACCTGCAGATCCTCGAGCGCTGGCTGCGAAGCTATCGTCCCGAAGAACTGTTCGACGGGGAAGGTCGGCTGCTGCCCCAGCTGGCCGCGCTGGCGCCGAAAGGCTCACGTCGCATGAGCGACAATCCCGCCGCGAATCCGGGTCAGGCGGCCTCGCCGCTGCGGGTCCCCGAGCTTGGCGACTACGCGCTCAAGCTCTGCGGACCAGGCACTGAGCTGCGCGAGTCGACGCGCCAGCTTGGCCTCTTGCTGCGCGATCTGTATCGCGATAACCCGCGCAGCTTTCGGCTCTTTTGTCCAGATGAGACCAACTCGAACCGGCTGGGCGCGGTCTTCGAAACCGAGCAGCGCTGCCTGGTCAGCGAAAAGCGTCCTCTTGACGACCACGTGTCGCCCGACGGGCGAGTCATGGAGGTCTTGAGCGAGCACAACTGTCAGGGCTGGCTCGAGGGCTACACGCTCACGGGACGCTATGGGCTCTTTGCCACCTACGAGGCATTCGCGCTGATCGTTGCGTCGATGGCGACGCAGCACGCCAAGTGGCTGGAGGTCTGTGGGGAGTTGCCCTGGCGAACTCCGGTTCCGTCGCTCAACTACCTGCTCACTTCCACGTGCTGGCGCAACGATCACAACGGCTTCAGTCACCAGGGCCCCGGGTTTATGGACACCATCTTGTCCAAGAAGGGCAGCGTGGTGCGCGCTTACCTGCCGCCTGACGCGAACTGCTTGCTAGCGGTTGCGGACCATTGTCTGCGCAGCAAAGACTACGTCAACCTGATCATCATCGACAAGCAGCCGCAGCTGCAGTGGCTCGATCTCGCTGCCGCTCGCTTGCACTGTGAGCTCGGCGCTTCGGTATGGCAGTGGGCTAGTACCGATTCTGGGAAAACGCCCGATCTGGTATTCGCGTGCGCTGGGGACACGGCCACTCAGGAGACGCTGGCGGCGGTCGCTTGGCTTCGCGAGCGAGCGCCGGAGCTGTCGGTGCGGCTGGTCAACGTTGTGGATCTGATGACCCTCGCGCTTCCCGACACGCATCCGCACGGCATGAGCGCCGAGCGCTTCGAAGAGCTCTTCACGAGCGATGCTCACGTGGTCTTTGCTTTCCACGGCTATCCGGGGGCCGTGCACCAGCTGCTGCACGGTCGCCCTCGCTCCGAACGCTTCCACGTGCGCGGTTACCGCGAGGAAGGTACGACGACGACGCCCTTTGACATGGTCGTACTCAACGAGACGAGTCGCTTTCACCTGGTCATGCTCGCCTTGAAGCACCTCAAGAACCCGCCTGACCACGTGGACATGCTGACGCGTGAATGTCGGGCCACCCTGGCAAGGCACCACGAGTACGTTCGAGCCTGCTTCGAGGACCTGCCTGAGATCAGGGATTTTCGTTGGCCCGGTTGAGCGCGCATGGCCGAAACCATCCTCGCGCTCAACGCTGGTTCCTCGACCCTCAAATACACGCTGTTTGATTGCGCGAGCGACGGCGACCGCGACCTTGGGTCGGCTACGCTCAAGAGCCGTGAGTTCAGCTGGCCCGACGCGCTCGAGCTTGTGCTCGCCAGTCTTGCCAAGCAGGGTTTGCCGGAGCCATCGCTGGTCGGGCACCGGGTCGTCCACGGCGGCGCGCTCTTCACGGCCCCGGTCCGGGTCGACCGCGACGTGCTCGGACAGCTGGAGAGTCTGGTCTCACTCTCGCCGCTGCACCTGCCGCAGGCCCTGACGTTGATGCGGGCCGCGCTCGACCGCTTCCCCGGCGTGCCGCAGGTAGCGTGCTTCGATACGGCCTTCCACAAAAGCTTGCCGGAAGTGGCCAGCACCTTGGCGCTGCCCCGAGAGTTGCTCGCTCGCGGTATTCGCCGCTATGGGTTTCACGGGCTGTCCTACGAGTCCGTCCTGTCCGTGCTGGGCTCGCCCCCGCCGGCCCGCCTGATCGTCGCCCACCTTGGGAGCGGCGCCAGCTTGGCCGCCATCAGCCAGGGTCGCTCAATGGATACCAGCATGGGACTCACTCCGACCGGGGGTCTACCGATGGCGACGCGCAGCGGGGATCTCGATCCTGGGCTCCTCGTGCATTTGCTGCGCGAGCCTGGCGCTTCGGTCGATCGTTTGGAGCAGCTCCTCAACCATGAGTCGGGGCTCAAGGGGCTTGCGGGCAGCGCTGACATGTCGGAGCTGCTCGCTCGGATCGAGCGATTGGACGGGGTCGCGCTAGCAGCGGTCGAGCTCTTCGCCTACGCGGTGAAGAAGCAGATCGGCGCTTACTTCGCCGCGCTCGGAGGGCTCGACTGCCTGGTCTTCACGGGCGGGATCGGCGAGAACGCGCCGCTGGTGCGCGAGCTGGCCTGCCGTGGTCTTCAAGGGCTGGGCATCGAGCTGGATGCCTCACTCAATGCCAAGAATGCTGAAGTGATCAGCCATTGTGATGCTCCCTGCTTGGTCCGGGTGGTCGCCAGCAACGAGCAGCTCGTCATCGCCCGAGCCGCTCACGCCTGGCGTCAGGGCTGGAGCGGCTAGGCTCTCGAGCTGCCATCTCGCGCGCACGGCTTGCGGGACCGCGCAAACCGTGCGCCGCCGCAGCGGTGATCGGGCTGCTTTGGCGACGGTAGCTCTGGACCGGCTTTTGCTTTGGCCAGTTCCAGCAAGCATGGCCATCAAACGCATTCTGGTTCCCGTCGACTATTCTGACTGTTCCCGCGCTGCCCTGCGCTTCGCCGTGGACCTGGCTCAGCAGTACCAGGCTTCCCTCGACATCGTGCACGCCTGGGATCGGCCAAGCTACATATCCGACGTGCTTTTGACCACGACGGATGCCGTCTCGGGAAAATCACTGATCCGCATGATCCAGGACAACGCGCAGCGGGACCTCGACGAGTTCCTGAAAGCAATCGAGCTGCCTCAGGGCATGACGGCCAGCGGGCGACTGATTTCCGGTGACCCAGCGTCCGCGCTGCTGCATGAGCTCAAGCAGGGTCGCCACGACTTGGTCGTGACCGGAACCCACGGCCGCACGGGGCTGTCGCACGCTCTGCTCGGTTCAGTGGCCGAGAAGCTCGCCCGCCTTTCCCCAGTGCCCGTCCTGACCGTGCCGGATGCCGCGGCGCAGAAGCTGCGCAGCTAGCCGTAGTTCGCTGCAGGCCTTGCCGACTCGACCCGGGCCGAAGTCAGTCAACCAGAGTGATTTTCAACACTTCGCGCTCCGGAGTCGCCTGGAATGCCGCTTGCTTCTGTCGTGGCCCACCATGAACGCGCTGAAGCTCCACCGCTCCGAACGCCTCCGGCTGTTCGTCAAGGAAGCCGGGTCGGCTCCGCTCACGGGCGGTGGCTCGGACGCCTTCGATGAGACGCTGGTCGTCGCGCAGATGCAGGAGGAGACGCCGGCCGGCTTCGCGCAGCGAGTCATCGAACGCATCGCGGCCGTGGAGCGTTCCGGGCGCTGCTTCGGAGCAGCGCGCGTGCAAACCGGCGACCTGCAGAGACAGAAGGCCCCACCCGCACCGTCGAGCGGCGTGGTCTGGCGTGCTCCAAAACGTTGCGGTACCCCATGAGCTACATCATCCCCTTCGAGGACCTCACGCTCGCCGATATCGCCGAAGTCGGCGGTAAGAACGCGTCGCTTGGCGAGCTAACGGGCGCGCTTACACCTCAGGGTATCAGCGTGCCACGGGGATTTGCCCTGAGCGCCCGGGCCTTCCGCGATCACTTGGTCCAGGCGGGCTTGCCCGACACCATTTACGCGGCGCTTGCACAGCTGGACCCCAACGATGTCGAGGCGCTGGCAAGGGTTGGGGCAGAAGTTCGCCGGAGTGTTGTGGCAGCGTCGCTGCCGGAGGCTGTCGAACGCGAACTGGCCGAGGCTTACATCGCACTGTCGCGCAGCTATGGGGAAGAGGCCACGGACGTGGCGGTGCGCTCAAGCGCGACGGCCGAGGATCTGCCGACCGCTTCCTTCGCCGGCCAACAGGAGTCCTACCTCAATGTTCGCGGCCTAGCCGCCCTGCTCGAGGCTGTCCGGAGCTGCATGGCCTCGCTCTTCACGGATCGCGCCATCGCCTACCGCGCCGAACGCGGCTTCGAGCATCGTCAGGTGTTGCTCTCGGTGGGCATCCAGAAGATGGTGCGCAGCGATCTGGGTTCCGCTGGTGTCATCTTCACGCTCGATACCGAGAGCGGCTGCCGCGACGTGGTCATCGTCACCAGCTCCTGGGGCTTGGGTGAGAGCGTCGTCAAAGGCAGGGTGAATCCTGACGAGTTTTGGGTGCACAAACCGACGTTCAAGCAGGGCTTCGCGTCGATCATCCGCCGTGACGCGGGCGACAAGGCGCTCACGCTCGTTTACGGCGCTGACAGCGCCACTGAAGAGCGGCGCACGGACGCGAGCTTGCTCGGCGTATTCAGCCTCAAGGACGAGGAGGTGCTCACTCTCACCCGCTTTGCTCTGGCCATCGAGGCGCACTACTCGACGCAGGCTGGCAAGCCGACGCCCATGGACATCGAGTGGGCCAAGGACGGACGCAGCGGGGAGCTCTTCATTGTTCAAGCCAGGCCTGAGACCGTCCATGCGCAATACGCGCCCAAGCTTGAGCTGTTTGAGCTGAAGGGCAAAGGCCAAGTCAGGGTTCACGGCAAGAGCGTTGGCTCCAAAATCGGGTCAGGCGTGGTGCGCGTCATCCATGGGCCGGCGGAGCTTTCGAGCTTCCAGGCGGGTGAGGTGCTGGTCGCTCCCATGACGGATCCGGATTGGGAGCCCGTGCTGCGCAAGGCCGCGGCCGTCGTGACCGATCAAGGTGGTCGCACCTGTCATGCGGCGATTGTCTCGCGTGAGCTGGGTATCCCATGCGTGGTGGGTACGCACGATGCGACGAGCGTGCTTCGTGATGGCGAGGTCGTGACGGTGTCCTGCGTCGAGGGCGACGACGGCCGGATCTACGCCGGAAAGCTCGAGTTTGAGCGGCGCGAGATCGATCCTGCGACGCTGCCGACTCCCAGAGTTCCGGTCATGCTCAACCTGGCAAATCCTCAGGACGCCTTCCGGTTGGGGCGGCTGCCCAGCGCTGGCGTCGGCCTATTGCGGGTCGAGTTCGTCGTCGGCAGTCAAATCGGGATCCATCCGATGGCGTTGGTGCATCCCGACCGAGTCAAGAACCCGGAGGAGCTGCGCGCGATCCTTGCGCGGGTGGGAGATCTGCAGACAAGCCAGGAGTACTTCGTGGGCCGCATGGCCTCGGGCGTGGCCCAGATCGCCGCCGCGTTCTATCCGCGTGACGTGATTGTCCGCTTCTCAGACTTCAAGACCAACGAATACGCGCGGCTGCTCGGGGGCTCGACCTTCGAGTCGGTCGAGGAAAATCCGATGATCGGCTTCCGCGGGGCGTCGCGCTACTACCACGAGCGCTACCGAGCCGGCTTCGCGCTTGAGTGTCAGGCCATCGAGCGCGTGCGCAACGTCATGGGTCTGCGCAACGTCAAGGTGATGATCCCATTCTGCCGTACGCTCAAGGAAGCGCGCCAGGTCCTGGACGAACTGGCCCAGAACGGCCTGCGGCGCGGCGAGCACGGGCTCGAAATCTATATGATGTGCGAGGTTCCGAGCAACGTCGTGCTCGCCGATGAATTCGCGCAGCTCTTCGACGGCTTCTCAATCGGGTCGAACGACCTGACCCAGCTCACGCTGGGTATCGATCGCGACTCGGCAACTCTCGCCCCGCTCTTCGATGAGCAGGATCTAGCCCTGAAGAAGTCCATCGCTCACGTGGTCGAAGCCGCCCATCGCCATGGAATCAAAGTAGGTATTTGCGGTCAGGCACCCAGCGATCACCCAGAGTTTGCCCGCTTCCTGGCCGAGCTCGGGATCGATACCATTTCGGTGACGAGCGACGCGCTGCCTGCGGTCTGCGAAGTCTTGAAAGCGCCTATGATTCAGCGCCCGGTCGAGCAGCTGGGGGCCGCGGAGTAGTCAACGCCCCGTCAGGGGACGGTCCACCATTGGAAACGAGGAGATTGTCATGTCCATCAAGAGCGAAGTTGTCGATGCCAAAAAGCGCGCCTTGGGCGAGCTAACCACGCTGCGAGACGAAGCGAGAGTCAGAATCCATCTCTTGTCGCAGGAGGCCCGGCAGCGCTGGGACGAGCTCGAGACGGCCGTCGATGCGCTCGAGCAGCGGGCCAGCCAGGAGGGCGAACGGGCAGCGGAGGTGCTCGGCGAGAGCGCCCGGAAGCTGAGCCATACGCTCAGTCAATTCGTCACAAGTCAGATGGTTGGCACGAACGGTGTTGCGACCAGTGTTCGCTCGATCATGACCGGAAACGTTCGCACCTGTTCGCCCTCTGACTCGCTGAGTGGGGCCGCTCAGGTCATGTGGGAAGCGGACTGCGGCGTGGTTCCGGTGGTCGATGAAGGGCGCGTCGTCGGGCTGCTCACGGATCGCGACATCTGCATGGCCACGCACTTCCGAGGCAGAGGGCCCGAAGAGCTTCGCGTCGGAAACGCCATGTCGAAGCAGGTCTATAGCTGCTCGGGCGACGACTCGATTGGCAGCGCGCTTTCGGCGATGGCTGAGCACGGTGTGCGTCGCCTGCCGGTCCTCACGTCGGAGGGACATCTCGCGGGCATCGTGGCGCTCGCCGACGTGGCCCGTCATGCTCGTGCCCTGACGAACTCCGGCTTGGACAGTGCGCTTCTGGAGGCGGTCGGCACGCTTTCGAAGCGCCACGAAGCGCCGGCGCTCGCCGCCGAATAGTCGGCTCAGCGCGGAGCTTCCGGGCGGAGGCTGGCTCGTTTGCTCGGCGATTCGCGCGCTAGCTCGGCGTCGAGTTCGCGCGCCAGCGCAATGCCCGCTTGAAGATCCGGGGCGAAGCGAACGTTCGCATAGTGCCGTGGCAGATCGGCGCGCTCGAAGACCTGCCGCGGTTGCGGCAAGGGGCCGGTGAGCACGACGCGCTGCTTAGTCCCTTGCAGGCGCTTGAGCGCGCTCTCGAGCGCGACCAGCCCGGTCGCATCGATGGACGGCACACCCCCCAGCGCCAGCACGACGACACGGGTGCTGGCGCCCACGGCTAAGAGCGCGTTCATGGCATTTTGTGCGGCTCCAAAAAAGAGTGGGCCGGCAATCTCGAAGACCACGACGCCCGACGGAAGGTCGTGCTCGGATTGGCCTCCGGTCCCGCTCAGAATGCGCGATTGGGTGAGCTCGGCGGTGCGGCGCATGAAGAGCAAGGCCGCCAGCACTACGCCCACCGAGACCGCCACGACCATGTCAAAGAAGACGGTGAGCACGTAGCAGGTGAGCAGCACCGCCACGTCGCTCCGCGGCGCCACCCGGACGACATGCGCGAAGTGCTTCACCTCGGACATGTTCCACGACACCAGCAGCAAGAGCGCGGCCAGCGAGGCCATCGGTACATAGGCGACCAGCGGGGCCAAGAACATAACGGCCAAGAGCACGACTACGGCGTGGACGACCGCAGCGATGGGTGAGCGTGCACCGGCACGCACGTTGGTTGCGGTTCGAGCCAGCGCTCCCGTCGCGGCAATGCCGCCGAAGAAGGGCGCCACGATGTTGCCGATGCCCAGGCCGATCAGCTCCGCGTCCGGGTCATGCTTCTTGCCCGTCATGCCATCGGCGATGACCGCCGACAGTAGCGACTCGATCGCGCCCAGCATGGCGATCGCGAAAGCCGCGGAGCCAAGCTGGCTGATTGCGCTGAGAGGGAGCGGGCCTGCTCCCCAAGGCCAGAGCGGCGTGGGCGGCAGGGCCGGGATACCGCGCACGAGCTGCCCGTCGATCACGCTGTGAAACCGGCTCCCAATCGTGGCCGGCTGAAATGTGGGCCAAACCGCTCCGAGAAGTGCCGCCGCGAGCGAGACGACGACGAGCGCGATGAGCGGCACGGGCACGCGGCGCGTGAGCGCGGGCAGAGCCTTCGGCAAAAATACGAGTATGACCAACGTAAGTGCGGCAACCCCGAGATCGGTGAGCGAAGCTGTGCCTCTTGCGTGCCAGATGGCCCGCAGCTTCTCGAGGTACGTCTCCGGCATGTGCGGGATGGCGAGCGCCAGTACGTCCTTTAGCTGCAGCGTCGCGATCACCGTGGCGATGCCTGCCGTAAAGCCCGTGGTGACCGGATGCGGAATGAACTGGATGAGCTTGCCAAATCCAGCGATCCCCATCACGACAAGCAAGACTCCGGCCATGAGCCCAGCCATGAGCAGACCCGAAAGCCCATGGCGCGAGACGATCGGCGCGAGCACGACGACGAAGGCCGCCGTGGGACCCGTGACTTGAAACTTCGAGCCCCCCGTCAGCGCGACGACAGCGCCCGCCACGATGGCCGTGTAGAGCCCGTGCTGCGGAGGCACCCCCACCGCGATGGCGAGCGCCATGGACAGGGGCAACGCCACGATGCCTACGACCAGACCCGCCAGCGCATCGGCTCGGAAATCAGCGGCTCCGTAGCCTTGCGCCCAGGCCTTGCGCAGCGCTGAGCTGACCGGAAAGTGAAGCGGCAGCTTGGAGCGCTGCGGAAAGAGCGAGAGGATCGATTTGCGCTCGGACATGCAGGCGACTTCGAGACCACGAGCATCGCGCCGCCCGGGGTGCCGCGGCAAGTCGCGAGCTTTACGCCCTTCCATTCCCTGGCGTGCGGCCGCGCAAGGCCTGCGCGAGCTGACGCAGATTGTGCGGGGGCGCAGGAGCAGCAGCCATTTCGAGCGCAGATCCTTGAGGTACAGGCATTGCACTAAGCGGTGTGCCGACACCCAGGAGGCTTGAGCATGAACAGCAGCTCTGCGGATCGAATCAACACTCAGGTGCTCGTCGTCGGGGCGGGTCCGGTTGGCCTGATGGCGGCGCTGCGTCTCCGCGAGCAGGGCGTCGACGTTCGCGTCATCGACCAAGGGGGCGAGCACGGCGCGCACAGCTTTCCTGTGGTTCTGCACCCCTTGACGCTGCGGATGCTGAGCAGTCTGAACCTGTCGGAGGCGCTGTTCTGGCGCGGGCGCCCGGTGACCGAGCTCACGATCTATACGGAGGGCGAGCGACGCGCTGTCCTCGAGTTGCCCCAAGCGGCCGGGATCTCACCGGGTGCCCTGACCTTGCCTCAGGACGTGTTGCGCAAGGTGTTGACCCACGCCTTGGCGACGCTGGGCGTCTCGGTCGCCTGGGAAACTCGGCTGGCCGTGGTGCAGCAGGACGAGCGCAGGGTGCGGGGGAGCCTGATGCGTCGCGCCTTGCCTGCCCCGACCTCGGCCGCCGCGAGCGAACAGTCGTGCTCTTTCGAGGCAGACTTCGTGGTCGGCGCGGATGGCTATGACTCGGCCGTGCGGGCCGCGCTGGGTATCGAGCTAGTCCCGCACGGCGCGCTCTCGAGCTACGCCTTCTTCGACGCCCCCACCCAACGCGCTGGCCAGGAGGCTCAGGTCATCCTCGCCGATGGGCTCTCGAATGCGGTCTACCCATTGCAGGGCAATCTGGCGCGTTTCAGCTTCCAACTGACGCGTTCTCTGAGCAAGGCGCCCGACCTGAGCGCGCTTCAGGAGCTCGTGACGTCTCGACTGCCCTGGTACGGTGAGCGGATCGGGGGCTGTGAGTGGAGCGGCATCGCCGAGTTCCGACAGGCGCTCGCCAGTAGCTTCGGTGCCGGGCGCATCTGGTTGGCGGGCGAGGCGGCCCACTTAACCGGTCCGCTCGGGGTACAGAGCCTCAACGTCGGTCTCGACGAGGCCAGCGAGCTTGCTCTCCACATCGGAGAGGCGCTGCGGGGCCCGTCCCAAGTCAGTTTCGGTGTGGACTACGACCAGGCGCGTAGGCGACAGTGGCGCGAGCTCCTTGGGCTCGAAGCTCGCGCCGTTCTTGGCCCGCGTTCACCGCATTGGGTTCGGAGCAACTTGAGCACCTTGATCTCGTGCTTGCCGGCCTCGGGCGTCGACCTCGACGACCTTTTCGCCCAGCTGCGCCTCACGCCTTCGTCCAAGCCAAACGCGCTCACGCCCAGCGGCTGAGCGAGCGGCGGAGCCTCAAGGGAGAATCAGCAAAGTGACTGGTCTGAGCGCCGAGCAGGCGCAACAAGCGCTCGCGCAGCATGGGCCGAATACTTTGCCCAAGGCCAAACCGCGGTCGCTCTTGGCTCGACTGGTGGCTCAGCTCAAGAACGCGCTCATCTATGTGCTGCTGTTCGCGTTGCTCGTGGACCTTGCGGCTTGGGCGGCGGCGGGCGCGCACGAGGTGCCGCTGGAGGCCATCGCCATCCTATGCGTCTTGCTCCTGAATGCTGGGCTCGGGGTGCTTCAGGAGTACCGCTCCGAGCAGGCGTTGGCTGAGTTGCAGAAGCTAGGGGCGCCTCGCGTCTGGGTGCTCCGGGACGACAGCTTCGAGAAGATCGACACCGCCCAGATCGTGCCCGGTGATGTGGTTCGCCTGGAAGCCGGCGACCGGGTGTCCGCGGACGGGCGAGTCGAGGACGCGCAATCGCTCAGTGTCGATGAGTCGATCCTGACGGGTGAATCCCTGCCCATCGAGAAGCGCGATGCGGACGAGGTGCAGAGCGGAAGCTTGATCACACGCGGACGAGCGCTGCTGCGCGTAGAGCGCACCGGGCGCGAGAGCGCGATGGGAAAGCTCGCCGTCACGCTCGGCTCGATCGACGTATCGAAGACCCCGCTGGAGCAGCGCGTTGACGACCTGGGTCGGCAAATTGCCAAGGTGGTCGCCGCTATCTGCGTTGGCTTGGTGGTGTTCGGCCTCAGCGTCGACGGCGTTGATCGGTTGCTCGCCGTCGTCGTGTTCGGCGTGGCCTTCGGCGTGGCCGTCGTGCCGGAGGGCATGCCCGCCATGATGACGCTGAGCTTGGCGCTGGGTGTCCAACGTATGGCGCGTCGCCGCGCTGTGGTGCGCCGGTTGGCTGCGGTCGAGGCACTCGGTTCGGTGACGGTGATTGCGACCGACAAGACCGGAACTCTCACACAAAACAGGCTGGAGGTGGCGGAGCTGCGCTGCGCCCCGCTGATGGAAGCAGACGCGCTCTTGGCGATGGTTCTGGCGAACGACGCGGACGCCGAATCGGGCGCCGGTGACCCGCTCGAACTGGCACTCGTTCAGTTCGCACGTCATCGTGGCACCGACGTGCGCGCGCTGCTCGGCGCGTACCCCAGGCTGTCCAGCCGTGGCTTCGACAGCGAGTGGCGCTGTATGCGCGCTACCGTGCTCTCGCCGGGCGGTGCCCAGGTCAGCTTCTTGAAAGGCGCCATCGAGGCCGTGCTGGCACGCTGTCAGCTTGACGACGCCGAACGAGCCGATTGGCTTCAGCACTCCGAACGAGCTGCCGCGCAGGGCTGGAAGGTCTTGGGGCTCGCCACCGGGCCGGCTCTGGCGGAGCAAGATTTGCGGTTCCTCGGCATGGTGAGCCTGTGGGATGCGCCGCGACCGGAGGCGAGGGCGGCCGTACGGGCGGCGGTGCGGGCCGGCATGCGCGTCTTGATGATCACCGGAGATCACCCCACCACCGCCGCGGCGATCGCCGGTGCAGTTGGCATCGAGTCTGCCGGTCCGGTGCTGGGTGACGAACTCCTCAGCCTTTCGGAGGCCGAGCTCGACGTGCGGCTTGGGGAGAGCAATGTCTTTGCCCGCATGAAGCCTGAGCACAAGCTGCGCTTGATTGAACGTCTGCAGGCCCAGGGCGAGGTCGTCGCCATGACCGGTGACGGCTTGAACGACGCCCCCGCGCTCAAACGCGCCGACGTCGGCATCGCGATGGGCGAGCGGGGCAGTGAGGTGGCTCGGGAAGTCGCGGATCTGGTGCTACTCGACGACAACTTTGCGACCATCGTCGCGGCCGTCGAGGAAGGTCGCAGCATCTATCGCAACATTCAGAGCTTCATCCGCTTCAGTTTCTCGAGCAACGTGGCACTGATGGTGCTGATCTTGGGCGGAGCCGTCGGGTCGTTGTTGTTTGGCTTCCGGGCGGACGACGGCGGGCTCTTGCTGCCGCTCACGGCGCTGCAAATTCTCTGGATTAACTTTCTCGGAGACGGCCCGCCCGCCTTGGCCCTAGCCCTGGATAGCAGCAGCTCCGTCCTCATGGAAAAGCCTCGTTCAGCCAAGGCACCGCTGCTCGATTCGTTGGCGACTCGCTTCATCGTCAGCGACGGCCTACTTAAGGGAGCCCTCGGGCTAGCGCTCTTGGTGATCCTGCCCGGCTTGGGCGCTAGCATTGCTGCCACGGCCACGTCCGTCTTTCTCTTCGAGGGTATCGCCAAGGTGACCAGCGTTTTTCCAGCTCGGCGCCTGTCCGGTCAGCTCCGTCCCAACCACTGGGTCTTCGCCGCTACCGGGTTGTCGGTGGCGCTCCAGCTGGCCTGCGTCACGGTAGCGCCGCTGCGCCGTGTGCTTGGCCTGTCCGTGTTGGCCGAGACTGAGTTCGTGACCGTGGGCGTCGCGCTGCTGGTCACCCTGCTGGGGGGCGAGCTTGTCGTGCGAGCGCTCCGGCTTCAAGAACGACAAAGTACTCCCGCGTCACCCTTGCCAGTATAGGAACCATGATGAGCCCATCGCCGAACTTTACGCTCAGTTTCCTAGGCGCAGCCGAAACCGTGACGGGGTCACGCTACTTGCTCGAGTCCGAGCAGTCGCGCGTCTTGGTCGATTGCGGGCTCTTTCAGGGCTACAAGAAGCTGCGCCAGCGGAACTGGGAGCACCCGGGCTTCGAGCCAGCCAGCCTTGACGCCGTGATCCTGACGCACGCTCACCTCGATCACTCGGGCTATTTGCCGCGCCTGGTGAGCTTGGGCTACACAGGTCCCGTCTACTGCACGCCAGGGACGCGGGATCTGCTTGGGATCTTGTGGCCCGACGCCGGCCACCTCCAAGAGGAGGAGGCTCGCCTGGCCAGCAGGATGGGCTACTCGCGACACGCGCAACCTCTCCCGCTCTTCACCCGCGAGGAAGCGGTTCGCTGTTTGGAGCGCGTGCAGGTCGTCGAGTACGGCGCGAGCTTTGGCGCGGGCCCCGAGGTCACTGGGCGGTTCAGCCGAGCTGGGCACATCGTCGGCTCAGCGTGCGTGGGGCTGGATCTCCGCGGGACCACCATCGCCTTCTCGGGTGACGTGGGACGCCCCGAGGATCCCATCATGAGCCCGCCTTCGCCGCTGCCCGCGGCCGACTACGTCGTGGTCGAGTCGACCTACGGCGACCGGCGGCACCCCACGCAACCGGCTGAGGCCGAGCTGCAGCGCGTCGTGTCGCAGACGATAGCGGGCGGTGGGGTCGTTATCATCCCAGCCTTCGCGGTGGGGCGAGCACAGCACATTCTGCACCTTTTGGCGCGCCTGCGCAGGGCGGGCAAGTTACCCCGCGTGCCCATCTTTCTCGACAGCCCGATGGCCATCAACGCCACCGAGATCTTTCGCCAGCACGTCGAGGAACACCGGCTTTCGCGCGACGAATGCCGCGAGATGTGCGCTATCGCCAGCTACTCCAGCACGTCCGACGACTCGAAGGCGATCGACGCCACCGAGGGTCCCATGATCATCATCGCCGCCAGCGGCATGGCCACGGGCGGCCGCGTACTACACCACCTGAAGCGCTTCCTTCCGGACGAACGAAACGCCGTTTTGCTAGTCGGCTATCAATCGAGCGGCACGCGCGGTCGCTCGCTTGCGGACGGCGCCCAGGAACTCAAGATCCATGGCCAGTACGTGACGGTTCGTGCGCAAGTGCACAAGCTAGATGGCTTGTCAGCGCACGCGGACTACTCAGAGCTGACAAGCTGGCTGCGGTCAAGCTCGCTCAATCCCGTGCGTGCGTTCGTCACCCACGGCGAGCCCGCCGCCGCAGACGCCATGCGCCGCCGGCTCCGGGATGATCTGGGTTGGGAGGCGGTCGTGCCCGACCACGGCTCGCGCTATCCGCTGGCCTCGCGGCCCGAGCTCCGGGAAAAGAGCGAAAAGAGCGCATAGACGGGGCAAAAGCCGACGGCAGCCGTCGCGATGAGCACGAGGCCCAGCAGGTTGAAAGGGTAGCTGGGGATCTCCAGCAGTGGCGAAGCGAGCAGCAGCATGCCGGCTCCCATGCGAAGCGAGCGGTCAGCGAGCACGATGTTGGCTTTCATTGGAGTGACCTCGTGCAGCGTGGATGCAGAAGCCGTGCCGAGGTCGAGCGGGGCGATGTGCCGCGCTCGGCCGGGCCCTCGCGCGCGAAATGCGCCGGTTGAAGACGACGGGGCGCAGAAACTGCGCCCCTGCAGGCCTAGGCCAGAACCGCCCCCTTGAGTCGGCGTAGCTCGAAGGAGCGCCAGATCACGTAGGCGGCGGGCACGACCAGTAGGGTGAGCAGGGTGAGCGACACGAGTCCCCCCCACATGGGCGCCGCGATCCGCTTCGCTACGTCGGCGCCCACGCCGTCGTCCAACAAGATCGGCAGAAGCCCGAAGATATTCGTGAGCACGGTCATTAGCAGTGGCCTCACTCGCTTGCTACCAGCCTCGACACACGCTGCGACCAATGACTCGACACTGGCCACGTTGCCATTGGCCCGCCCCTCCTTCCAGGCTTGGTCGAGATACACGACCATGACACTGGTTGTCTCGGCGGCCACACCCAAGAGAGCGATCATTCCGACCCATACTGCGATGGAGGTGTTGAAATTCAATGCATAGAGCAGCCAGATGGCGCCAACCGCGGCGAACGGAACGCCGAGCATCACCAGCAGGGACTGCGCGACTCCGCGGAAGTTCAAGTAGAGAATCATGAACACCAGCCCGAGCGTGAGCGGTAGGATGAACGCCAGGCGAGCGCGCACGCGCTCCAAGAGCTCGTACTGGCCCGTCCATTTCAGGCTGTAACCGGGCGGGAGCTTGACCGAGCTTGCTACGGCGGATTTTGCCTGATCGACGTAGCCGCCCACGTCTTGGCCTTCGAGATCGACGTAGACCCAACCAGTGAGCTGCCCCAGCTCGCTCTTGATCATCGGTGGCCCCATCACCGTCTCGATTCGAGCGAGCTGTCCGAGTGGAACGAAGGCCGCGCGCGCCGCTTCGCCGCCGCTCCGGCTGGGCATTGCCGCGGCGTTCATGCCCTCCGCCATGGCTGACCCGCTCGATGGTAGCCCGTTCAGCAGTGGAGAGAGCGACGACGCCCCCATCCCGTCGGCCATTGCAGTCGCAGCCATACTACCCGTCGCGGGCGCTTGGCCTGGACTCGTCATGTTGCTGACGGCGCCGCTCAGCGTGGGTAGCGCGCGAGGAATCAGCGGTGAAATGGGGACGAGCACGTTGCGCAGCGCTTCGATGTTGTCACGCAGCTCACGCGGGTAGCGCACGTTGACGCGGTAGCGTTCGCGGCCTTCGAACGTCGTGGCCACGTCCATTCCGCCGATGGAACTCTCGACGACGTCCATCACGTCGCGAACCGTGAGTCCGTAGCGGGCGATGGCCTGCCGGTCCGGCGTGAAGTCGATAAAGAACCCGCCGAGCTCGCGCTCGGCGTAGACGCTGCGCGTGCCGGGAACCTTGCGCAATACGGCTTCGAGCTGATCGTTGATCTTGGTTATCTCGCGAAGATCCTTGCCGAATACCTTGACCCCGACGGGTGTGCGAATGCCGGTCGACAGCATGTCGATGCGGGCCTTGATCGGCATGGTCCATGCGCCCTGGATGCCAGGCAGGGCGACCCGGCGCTCAAGCTCGGCGACGAGCTTCTGCTCGGTCATGCCGGCTCGCCACTCCGACTTCGACTTGAGCTGCACGACCGTTTCGAACATAGACAGCGGTGCCGGGTCGAGCGAGGTTTCGGCTCGACCGGTCTTGCCGAAGACGCGGGCCACTTCCGGCACCTGCTTGATCTCCGCGTCCTGCCAGATCAGCAGCCGCTTGGCCTCCTGAATCGAAATGCCGGGGACCGAGATCGGCATGTACAGGAGGTCCCCCTCGTAGAGCGGGGGCATGAACTCGGAGCCCAGCCGGAGCAGAGGGAACGCGGTCACCCCGGCCAGCACCAGCGCGAGCGCGACTACCGCGTAGCGGAAGCGCAGACAGGCCTTCAGGATGGGACGGTAGGCGCTCACACAGAAGCGGTTGAGCGGATTCTTTGCCTCGGGCGTGATGCGTCCCTTCAGGAAGGACACCGCGAGCGCCGGGACGAGCGTGATCGAGAAGAGAGCGGCGAACGCCATGGACAGCGTCTTTGCCAGTGCCAGGGGTCGAAACAGGCGTCCCTCCTCGCCTTCCAGGGCGAAGACCGGCAGAAAGGCCACGGTGAGCACGAGCAACGCGCCGAACATCTGCGAGCCGAGCTCTTTCATTGCCGAGAGCACGATCTCCAGACGGGGGGTGCCAAGCCCCGCACGCTCGTCCTCCTCGATGCGCTTGTGCGAGTTCTCCACCAGTACCACGGCGGAATCGACCATGTCACCGAGGGCGAGGATGATGCCCGCCAGGGACATCACGTTGATGGTGAGATCCAGGTAGTAGAACGTCGTGAAGGACGCGACGGTGGCGACCGGGAGTGTGATGGCACTGATCAGTGCTGAGCGGAAGTGAAACAGGAACAGCGTGATGACGCCCACTACCACCGCGAGGATCTGCAGCAGATTCGTGCCCAGTGTCTTCACCGAGTTGGAGATGAGCTGGCTCCGGTCGTAGACCGTAACAATCTCCACACCCGGAGGCAGCGAGGTCTTGATCTCTGCCAGCTTGGCCTTGACGCGCTGGATCACGTTCAAGGCGTTTTCACCCGAGCGCATCACCACGATCGCGCCGACGACCTCGCCCTGGCCATCCAGGTCGACGACTCCGCGTCGGATGTTGCCGCCGATCGAGACAGTCGCGACGTCCCCGATGCGGACGGGAGTGCCTTGTTGGTTGGTGGCCACGACAGCCTGTTCGATATCGGCCTTGTCTTTCAGGTAGCCACGACCGCGCAGCGCGTATTCGTGCTGAGAAAGCTCGATCACCCGGCCCCCGACCTCGGCGTTCGCTCCGCGTACGGCGGAGGCGATGCGGCCGACCGATAGATTGAACGCCTTCATGCGTACCGGATCGATCTCGACCAGGTACTGCTTCTCGAAGCCTCCGACGCTCGCCACCTCCGCTACGCCCTCGAGGCTCTGAAGCTCGTAGCGCAGGGACCAGTCTTGCAGGCTGCGCAGTTCCTGCAGGTCGTGCTTTCCACTGCGATCCACGAGCGCGTACTGATAGACCCAACCGACGCTGGTCGCGTCGGGTCCAATCTGGGGATTGGCTTCCGGCGGCAGCTTTTCGCGTACCTTCGACAGGTACTCGACCACGCGCGAACGAGCCCAGTAGAGGTCCGTGCCGTCCTGAAAGATGACGTACACGAAGGACATGCCGAACATGGTAAAGCCCCGCACTGTCTTCACCTTTGGCGCGCCCAGGAACGCCGTCGTGAGGGGGTAGGTCACCTGGTCTTCGATCAGGCTGGGGTTGCGGCCCATCCACTCGGTGGCGATGATGACCTGGGTGTCGGAAAGATCCGGCAACGCATCCAGGGGCGTACGGCGCGCCGACCACGCACCCAGCGCGACCAGGAACGCGGCGAAAAGATAGACGAAGAAGCGGTTCCTTCCGCAGAAGTCGATGATGCTCGGGATCACTCCAGAAACCGCAGCTCGCCTGGGCTCGGCAGCAGCTGGCGGCGAATCAGTGCCCGGCATGGCCTGCCCCTTGCCCGCTGCTGGCGCGGAGGCGGCTCTCGGAGTCGATCAGGAACTGTGCGCCCACCGCCACCAGCTCGCCTTGCGCGACACCACGCAGTACACGATAGTAGCCATCGGCGATGGGCCCCAGGTCCACCGCCCGCGGCTCGAGCTCGAAACCATTTGCCACGAACACGATCGCGCGATCGCCAGCGTGGATGACCGAGCCCTCCGGAATGGCGAGCGATGAACCGAGATCGACGCCGATTTCGACGGTTGCGAAGGCACCGGGCCTGATGCGGCCCGCCTTGTTGTCGAGCTCGAACCGCACCTTGAGCGTGCGCGTCGCTTCGTCGATGGTCGGAGGTACGAAGCCGACCATCGCGTGCATTGGCTCGGTTTCGAGCCCCTCGACGCTGAGCGAAGCGTGCCCGCCAAGCTGTATCCAGGGCGCGTCCGCCGCGTACACGTCGGCCAGTACCCACAGGTGCGTCAGGTCCGACACGACGTACAGCTCCGTGCCGGGATCGATGAAGGTACCGGCGATGGCCTGCCTGGAGACGACGATTCCCGAGCGCGGGGCGACGAGCGAGAACGTGCGCTCCGGTTGCCGGGTGCGCTCGAGCCGCGCGACCTGCGCTTCGGGCACGTCCCACAGGGAAAGTCGCCTGCGGGCGGCGGCAATCAGCCGCTGCGTTGCGCTTCGCTCGGCCTCGGCGAAGGGCCCGGAGGGATCCGAACGGATTGGCGTCTGGTCAAGGACCGACAAGAACTCAAGCTGGGCCGCGTAGACCTCCTGACTGTAGATGGTGCAAAGGGGCGCGCCAGCCTTGATGCCCTTGCCGACGAAGTTTGCGCTGACGGTCTCGATCCAGCCTCGGACTTTGCTGTGCACGTGCGAGGTGCGTGTCTCATCGAGACCGACCACGCCGCTCGTGCGGATCGAGCGGCGGAAGGCACGCTGTTCGACCGCTGCCGTCGCCAGCCCCGTCGCCGCTGCTCGCGCTGGGTCGATGCGGACCTTCGCGTAGCCGTGGGGCAGGTTCGCGGCAGACATCGACGGCGTCGGGCTTGCGCCCGGAGCTTCATGCTGGTGGGCCGTCGGCGCTGGCTCGGCTGGCTCGGGCGCAGCCTGGGGATGTCCGGAATGGTCCGTGGCCGGTCCGGCAGGACCCTGGCAGGCGGCCGCAACCGCGCTCAGGAGTATCATTGCGACGGCTCGTGCCTTCACGGCAGCGCCTTCTTGATGGGTCCGGCGATGGCCCGCTCGATGTCCGCGAGCGCTAGGGCGCGCCCAATCAAGGTCTCGACGCGCGAGCGCTCGACGCTCTGAAGAGCACGCCACGCATCGAGCACGCCCACCAAGTCGACCGTGCCGGTCGAATAGCCGCTGAGCGACGAGGCGAAGCTCTGCTCGGCGCGGAGCGTCGCGAGGTTCACGATGAGGTCGAGCGAGCGATCGGCGGTGTCGACGCGACGGCGTGCGTCGGCGACCTCGAAGCGAATCATGGCTCGCATCCCAGCCAAATCGCTGCCCGCGCTGGCAGCGCGAAGCTCGGAGGCCTCCGCTAGGCGCCCCTGACGCCTAACGTTGAAGAGCGGAATACTCGCCCCGACCATCACCCCCACGCTGTCCGGGGCACCCAGCATCTGGTTGTACCAGGCGGACGTCATCAGATCCGGGTAGCGTTCGCGGCGGGCCAGCGCTGCCATCGCCGACTCTTCCCGCTGCATGGCACGCATGGCACTGAGCTCGGGGCGGCGCGCCTCCGCAAGCCGCATCAGCTCGGCGAGCGTCGGACGCCGAGCTTCTGCACTGGCCGCAGGCAATGGCGGATCTGGAAACGGCGCGTCAGCGGCGACGTTTCGGAGCGCGTTCATCATGGCGACGGTCGAGCTGCGATCGCCCTCCAGATCCAGTGCCTCTAGGTCGAGCACGCCAAGTTGGACTTCGGCGCGAACTACCTCGTGGTGGCCGCCGACTCCAGCGCCATAGCGAACCAGGGCAGTGTTCGCGATGTTCGTCACGAGAGCGCGGCTGGCGCGATTGAGCTGGCGGAGGCCGGCGTTGAGCGCCAGCATCCAATACGCCCGCGTTGCCTCATGGACCAGCGAGACGGATCGGGCACGCACCAGCGCAGCCTTGCCGTCCGCTCGCCGCGTGACCGCCTCCTCCATCAGGCCAAGCTTCCCCGGCCAGGGCAGCATCTGGCTCGCCTGATAGCGAACCATGGGCATTTCGCCGCCCATCCGCTCCGGAACGCGATCGAGCATGATGGCGACCTCGGGGTCGGGATAGAGCCCGGCCGCGCTCGCCTCTCGCAGCACGCCTTGTTGGTCTTGCGCGCGCGCCTTCAGCCCCGGATTGCGCTCGAGCACTTGGGCCACAAACGCACCGAGCGAGGGTTCACTCGCCAACGCAGGCCGGGGGATCAGGAGGAGCAGCAGCCATGCGGCAGCTCCGACAAGCATCGAACTCGCAGACCAAGAGAGGGCTTTCATGCTGGGGTCCGCTGGCTGCGTGTCCGTCTGCAATAGGAGAGCCAACCCGATATCGGTGCTCTTGCGGCTCTTGCGGCTCTTGCGCTGGGCGCAGGTTTTGCGCGAGCGTGCTTAGTTTGCGCGTTTCGCGGAGGCGTTCCGCGCAAGAACTCGCGACTGTCACGGGGATGCTCCGTACTTCGCCAGTGGCATGGCTGTTGCTTGGCGCCAGTGCACGCGGCGTGGGCCGTTTTGCTGGAGGAGCCATTCAAATGAAACACCTGAAGATATTTCTCTCTCTCGGTTTGGTCGCTTGGGCGCAGGGTTGCGCTGCGGCGCCCGGCACGCAGCCGCAGGACATGAGCGCGACCCAACACGAAGCGATGGCCAAACACGAGGAATCCGAAGCCGCTGGTCATGCGGAGCACCAGGATCCGAACGCCAAGGCAGCCAAGGAAGTTTGCTCGGCCCGGGCGGGATGCTGGACCTCAGTATCCAATCCGACGGCTCAGCACGGCCACGACGCAAAGCGCCATCGTGAGCTCGGACAGAAGCATCGGGCCGCTGCCACCGCGCTCAATGACGCGGAGACGCGCTCTTGCGCGGGGCTTTCCGATGACGACCGAGATACGAGCCCTTTCTACCACCGTGAGGACATCCAGTCGGTCTCCGCGCTCAACGAGACGGTCAAGGCTGGAAAGGCCTCCTCCCAGAAGGAAGTGGGCGCTACGGTTGTATTCCGGGCCTTGCCGGGCTTGACCGCTGAGTGGCTTCAGCGCGTCGTTGATTGCCATGTGGCGCGCTCCGCGGCGGTTGGGCACGACATGCCGGAAATGAGCTACTGCCCTCTCATGCTCAAGGGCGTGAAGGCTACGGTCGCATCAGCGGGCAATGGCTTTGCTGTGAATATCTCGTCCGACGATGCTGGTACGGTTGCCGAGATCAAAAAGAGAGCGCAATCCCTCGTGGCAAGCGCGCCTACGCATTGAACTACTTGGGGTTTTAGTCCGTCACCTGAAGCTCACCCATCATCCCGGCTTCGGCGTGCTACCACTCTAGGCTCTATGACGTTGACGTATCTTCGAGGCCACACCATAAGTCGTTCTCGACGCTGCGCGAAAGCCAGCGCTGAGCCCGGTTCGGCAACTCGGCCAGCTGCGACGGGGGGCAGGCCTGCTCCAGCCGCGCGAGCGCTTCAGCCACCGGCATAGCCCCGAGTAGCAGCAGCAGCTGCCCTTCCAGCTGCTCGAGCGGGAATTGGCCCATTTTTCCGGGTGAACGGGCGAGCAACCAGAACTGCGGTTGCGCATGGCGCGTCGGCAGCGGCACTGCGGTCTCAGCGGTGTCGCCAGCCAGCGTTCGGCGGAGCTCGCACAGGGGCCAATGCTCCTCCAGCACCGCTGCCGCCGGAGAACGCCGGAGCTGGCTCGACAGCAAGCGCTCGGCATGCGCCGCGGTTGGCCGAAACGCCTTGACGGTGGGCGCGCGGAAGACGTGGTGAAACGCCGCATCGATGCGAGCGGCTTGAACGACAGCCGTTCGTTCTACGCCCAAACGTTGGCCGTCGATGCTCACGTTCGGCGAGGACAGCACCTCGCCGAGAAATTCGTCGAAGCCGTCGACGACCGCGTCGAGGTCCCAACTTCGGGGCGGGTGAGCGAGTAGGAATCGCGCGGCGTAGTCATTGAAGGTGAAGTGGCTGAGTAGCCGCGTTGTGAGCGGAAAAGCGCCGTGAAGGACCGTGAATAGCCGGAACCAATACTGCCGATTGTAGACGGCGAGCCGCTCCCGGGAGCTCCTCGCGCGGCTCGGAGCGGTCTCCTTCGCAAGTGCCACGGGGTAGCTAGCGGGATTCGCTCGAAGTGCTCCGGTCCGACGTTCCAAGGGTGTGCGAATCATCGTGCCGAAGCTCGCTTGAAATGACTCGAGCCAGGCCGGGGGAGCCCGGTCGGTCATGAGCGCGCTCGCTCGGCTTTCGCCAGCTCCGCCAGAACCGCAGGCATCGGCGGAATGTGGTCATCCCACTCTAGCAAGGTGGGGAAGGGTCCGCCTTGCCGCCAGGCGTCGGCGTAGAGGGACCACACTTCGTTTGCGACTGCGTGATCGTGCGTGTCGATGATGGTTCCGTCGGGCTGCCGCGAGTGCCCTGCGATATGGACCTGAAGCACGCGCGAGAAGTCGATAGCGCGCAGGTAGTCGTGGGGTGAAAATCCGTGATTCTGGCTCGAGACGTAGATGTTGTTCACGTCGAGCATGAACCAGCAGTCAGCTTCGCGGACCACGGAGGCGTAGAACTCCCACTCGGGCATGGTCGAGTTG